>CALKFR010000039.1 GCA_938084555.1 uncultured Flavobacteriaceae bacterium
TTCACACATGCTAAATAATCTTTGATATAATTTTGATATCTCCATTTTTTACCTTCCTCATTTGTCATCCCTTTTGGCTGAACTATTTCTCCTGCTTTGGCTCCGTAAAAATCCCATTGAATTATTTCTTTGCGTTTTAGATTTTTTGGACGCTCTAGTTTCATATCTCTTCTGCTAAAATAGTCCATAGTCATTTCTGTATCACCAGCAGTTTTTTCTCGTCCTTTATAGTTGTCATTAAAGGTAGAGGGGTAGGGCATTTCTATATCATCCCAAAGTTTTTCATACTTTGTGTCTGGATGCCAAGGTCTATGAGGTGCTTTATATTGTAATACCATTAAAAATGGTTCGTCTGTCATTTCTGAAGCTCCTAACCAATTCAATGCAAAATCAGTACTAAGATTTGTTGCATATCCTTTTTCCTTTACATTTTTACCATTATCGTTATAGAGTGGGTTCCAATAATTTCCTTGTTGTCCTGAAGCATTATGATACTTAAATGTATCAAATCCAACAGGTTCAGTTCCTAGATGCCACTTTCCAAAAAGAGCAGTTTTGTAGCCATTTTTTTGAAATTCTTGTGGAAAAGTCCATTTAGAGTCGTCAAATTTACCACCACTTTCATTTTTGTAATAACCATTTAAATTACTGTAGTTACCCGTTAAAATAGCGGCTCTACTGGGTCCACAAATAGAATTAGTTACCAATACATCCTGAAACAGCATACCTTCCTTTGCAACTTTATCTATATTAGGCGTTGGAGCAATATCTTTATATATACCGCCATAAGCACTGATAGCTTGTGTGGTTAAGTCATCAGCCATAATATAAATAATATTTGGCTTTTTTATAGGTTGTTTTTTGTCAGAATTACAGGATGTAATTACAAATACTAAAGAAGTTAAAATAATGATGGCTTTATGAGTTCTATTTTTCATTCTTAATTTTTTTATTTAAAATATTACTTAGGCTATCTGTGACTGTTTTATAGCGATCTTGAATAGCCAAATTTCTATTTTCATCAGGGTCTGTATTGTGATCATATAACATCTTAGCAACGGTTTTATCGTTTATTTGCCACTCAGTGTAGAAAAAATTATCAGCAATTAATGTCTCTCCTTTTTGATACCTTGCATATGCTGTTTTTTTGAAAACTTTTGAAGGATTTTGTAATGCATTAGTCAAAGAATTTCCTTCCAAGTGAGTAGGTTTAGAGATTTTTGCTAAATCACAAATTGAAGGATATAAATCTACCAATTCTGCAATTGAATTGGTTTTTTTATTTTTTTGAATATCAGAATCACTAATAATTAGAGGCACTTGAAGTGCTACTTCAAAATTACTATGTTTAACCCACAAGCCATGCTCCATTAAACTCCAGCCATGATCTCCTACTAATATGATGGTTGTATTTTCTCGCATGCCAAGATCGTCCAATCCTTTGATGAGTTTTCCTACCTGTGCATCAACATAACTTACCGATGCATAATAGCCATGAATTAACTTTTTTGCCATTTCATTAGATACCTGTCCTTTTTTAGGAATGTCTTTGTAGTATCGTAATTCTCCCCATAAATGTCTTGCTCTATTTGGTACATTAGCTTGAAATTGATTGTTTTTAGGAAGCTCAATTTTTTTAGAATCATATAAATCCCAATATTTTTTTGGCGCATTAAAAGGTAAATGTGGTTTTACAAATCCAACGGCTAGAAAAAATGGTTTTCCTGTTGCCTTCAAATTTTTTAAATCTTGAATAGACTTATTTGCTGTTTCACCATCATTGTAGGCATCATCATCTACATCTGGACTTTCATAAGCATACCCGTGTTTGCCATTATTTTCTAATAATATATTTTCTTCAGTGATATAATTTCTCCATTTTTTTGAAGATGGATACCATTCTTCATCCCATTCTTCAATATCGTATTTTAAATGTGTAATTTTATTGTTACTTATGGTTGTATAGCCCTCATTTTTTAAATGTTTAACTAAGTTTAATGCATTTGGAGTTTCTTTTTTGATGCTAGCATTATATCTTAAAAAACGTTTTGAAGTAGGTCTAATTCCGGTAAGCAAACTAGCTCTTGAAGCACCACAGACCGGAACATTACTATAAGCTCTATTAAAAACTACTCCAGATTTAGCTAATGCATCTATATGTGGACTTATGATTTTATTTTCTCCATAAATATTAAGTTCTGGACGTAGGTCATCTATCATAATAAAGAGAATATTTTTCTTTTTCGAAGCAGAATATTTCTCTTCATTTTCTCTAGTTGTTTTAAAACTTAAAAAAACCAAAACAAGACTTAATATGATGAGTTTATGAGATTTCATTTATAGTTTAATTTTTTTGTTAATTGTTAAAATTGTCTTTTTTAAATCTTTATTATTTGAAGAAGAACCAGTCATGATGGTAAAAGTTCCCGGTTCTACAACATAATTCATATCAATATCATAAAAAGCAAGACTTTCAGCCCCTAAAGTAAATTCAACTGTCTTTGTTTCTCCTGCTTTTAGAAAAACTCGCTGATAGCCTTTTAATTCTTTTACAGGTCTTGTTACACTACTTACATTATCTCTAATGTAAAGTTGTGCAACCTCTTCACCATCAACCTCACCCGTATTTGTGATTTCTGTAGTAACTAGTATTGTATTCTCTTTAGTTAAAGTGTTATCTGACAATAAAGGCTTACTATATTTATAATTAGTATAACTTAAGCCATATCCAAATGGATATAAAGGAGTTTTTTTCTCATCGGCATATTTGTGAAAATATGCAGAGGGCTTATGATTGTAGATCATTCTTAATTGCCCAACACTTCTTGGAACAGTTAGTGGTAATTTTCCACTTGGATTTACATCTCCAAATAAAATTTCTGCAACCGCCTGACCACCTAAGTTTCCGGGTTCCCAAGACTCTATTATAGCAGGAATATTTTGTTGAAGCCAAGGCTCTGAAATTGGTTTTCCGTTTACTAAAACAATAACAACAGGAGTCCCTGTTTTTTCAATTGCTTGAATCAAATCTAATTGCTTTCCAAATAAATCTAAAGATGCTCTAGCCATATTTTCACCAGCTGTTTTATCTTTCCATTTGTAACGCATAGAATTATCTCCTACGACAACGATAGCAATGTCTGCATTTTTTGCTCTCTTAGTAGCTTCTTTAATTTTAGAATCTTTAATTTTTCTAATATTTTCCCCTGAATTAAAATAGTTTACGGTGTACCCTTTAGTTTCCCCCAACGCTTTAATTCCTTCATAAATAGTTGTAACATTTTCTTCAGGTTGAGCCGCGTGCCAATCCCCTAAAATAGATTGGTTATTTGCATTTGGGCCTGTTACAAATATGTTCTTTTTTGAGGTAGTTTTTTGCAGGGGTAATATTCCATTATTTTTAAGTAGTACAATCCCTTTTCTTGCAGATTCTAGAGCTGTAGCTTTATGTTCTTCCGTAAAAATTAGCTCTTCTTTTTTCTCTAAATCCACAAATCTATTTTCAAATAATCCTAGTTTAAATTTCGCTGTTAAAATTTTACGACATGCATCATTTACACGATTTATTGAAAGCTTACCTTCCTCAACAGAAGCAATAATTGCCTCTGTAAATTTTGGACCATGCATATGCATATCCATTCCAGCATCAACAGATAAATAGGAAGCTTCTTTCATATCGTTGGCAGTATGGTGTAACGTGTTTATACGCTCAATATCTAACCAATCACTTACATAAAAACCATTAAAACCAAATTCATCCCTTAGTATATCTGTCATTAACCATTTGTTCATATGACACGGAACACCGTTTAATTCGTTATGTGCAGCCATGATAGAATATACACCAGCATCTATTGCCTTTTTATAAGGAGGTAAATGAACTTCTCTAAGCGTTCGTAAAGAAATATCGGCAGGAGCTGCATTTAATCCATTGATAGATTCACCACCACCAATTAAGTGTTTTGCACATGCAATTACTTTTTGTGTTCCTGTAAAATCACCTTGTTGAAATCCATTTATCATAGAAGCACCCATATTACCCACCATAAAAGGATCTTCTCCTAAAGTTTCTCCAACTCGACCCCATCTTGGGTCTCTTAAAATATCAATATTTGGAGTAAATGCCCAATGACTTCCCGTAGCTCGCATCTCTTTAGCGGTTTGTTTCCCTACTGAATATAAAAAACTGTCATCCCAAGTAGATGCTAACCCAATAGGGGATGGATATACAGTAGTTCCTGAAACTAAAGCATTACCATGTATTGCATCTATCCCAATTAATAATGGAATTTTTAATGGTGATTTTAACGCCAATTCTTGCAAATAATTAGCTTCTTTAGCGGTTAAAACGTGTAAAAAAGAACCTATTTTTCCATCAATCGTTAGCTTGGTTACATCATTAATTGATAAGTCTTTATAAAATCCTTGTGCATCATTATTGGCCTTGTTGTCGTTTGGATTTCCAGACCGCATGTGTTCTAAGCCAACAAACTGGTTCATTTGAGAAACTTTATCTTCTAATGTCATTCTTTGCATTAAATCAGTAACTCTCTTTTCAATTGATAGTATTGGGTTTAAGTATTTAGGATTATTTATTTTTTTATCTTTTTCACATGAGCTGAATACCATTGTTAAACAAAAAAATAAAATAGGTGTTGTTATACTATTTAAGTTCATTATAAATTTCAGTTTATATTGCTTTTTTAATAATTTCATAAGCAGGAGTAGGATTAAAGTTTGAATCATAAATAGACTGAAAAGCTCCTTTTTTTCCTTTTTTTGTTCGCACTCCAAGATCCCATAGGTTAAGAGTAACAACTCCTGATGTTGTTTTTTTCTTCAAAACCTCAATAAGTTTTTTGTAAAAATTTGCTTGTTTTTCTCGACCTTCAGCCAATTTATTATTGTCATCAATAAAATAATCTAACTCTGTTACGTGAAATTCTAGATTATTTTGGTGGGCCCAATCAATTAAGTTAGAAAGCTTCTTGAGCTCTCTGTCGGTATCTTCAATAAGAGCTCTTGTTGAAGAACTTAATCCAATATGAGCTTGCCAACCAATCCCATCTACACGATACCCCTTAGACCTTATATAAAGTATTGTTTTCTTTAGTTTTTCCCATAATTTTGACTGCATACCTGCATTCTGATTGTACACCAATTTTATGTTTTTAGCATATTTAGTTGCAATTTCAAAGGATTTTAAGATATATATTGGAAATCCATTTTCATCTAAACCTATTTTTAACCATGGATTTTCCCACTTGTTAGTTCCTTCTTTTGGACCAAACCACTTTCCGCTTGGGAGTATGGTTTCATTTACAACATCCATCCATTTTACGGTGGGTTCATCGTTAAATTTTTTAGCAAAGGCTGTGGTGAATTCAATCATCATATCTTCTAATTCTTTTGCTGTTCTGTAATCTTGCTTCGCCCATTTTGAAGCTTGAGGTGATACAGGACCATGCAAACGAACCTGTATGTCATGTTTTTTAGAAAATTCAATAAAATCATCTATTTGCTGCCAATTCCAAACCGATGGATTTGGATGAACTCTGGATTGTTTTGCTGCATTTGCTGGTGTTAAATAGTTGAAATCTTTTAAAAATAGTTTTTCTTTAATGGTATTTAACTCTCTGTAATTTAAAGTTGCACCAATTAATAAATTAGATGATTTTTTACTTTTTTCTAATTTATTAATTAGAGCAAACTCACTTTTTGAGAATTTTGTTAGAAGTTTATTTTTTGTTTTTAAAAATGTAGCTTTATATACCTTTCTTTTTTCTTCTTGAGAAAGGTTCTTCCCTTTTATTTTTGATGTATTATTGCTGTATTTTTCGGATAACGTTTCTAACAAAAGTTGACTTCTTTCATCAGATAACTTCATTTCTCTAGTTATAAATTCTGAAATGCGCTGTGCTCGTTTATTTGTATTTTGATATTTAATTACATCAACTTTTTTAGTATTTGTTGTAGATTTAACAACATGGTCATTAAAATAACGAGCGGCTAATAATTGAAAAGTTGCTTTTATTTTCTGATAACTTTCATTACTAATTTTGTTTTCAGTTTCTAACGGGTCTTTATTGTAATCATACAATTCTTCTGCGTGGATATCTTCCTTGAAGATTGGCTCGAAACTTTTTTTATTTTTAATCCAAACCGTATATCTGTAATCATTAGTTCTAAAACTATACCCCATTTTATTTCCTCTTGGGAATTGACTTACTGCATATATTTTTTTAGTAGTTACTTCTCCATTTAGTTGTCCTTTGAGGCTCAAGCCGTCTAGGTTTTCAGGAATATTTAAATTGGCTAAATCACTTAATGTTGGAAATAAATCTACAAATTCTGTAGGGGTATTTATTTTATATCCTTTATTTATTCTTGGATCGTAAATAATTAATGGTGAACGTGTTGCTTGTTCAAAATTAGAATGCTTGTTCCATAGGCTGTGGTCTCCAAGGTGCCACCCGTGATCTCCCCAAATCACAATAATAGTATTTTTATCTAATCCTTTTTCTTTTAATTTTTCGTTGATTTTACCTATTTGTGCATCAATATAACTAGTGGCGGCATAATAGCCATGAATTAGTTTTTTTTGAAGCTTTTCATCTAATTCTAGTAAACCATCTTTATTTAATTTATAAATTATTTCTGGTGTTTTATAGCTCTGCATTTCACCTGCTTTATGATAGGCAATATCAACTGCATTTTTTGATTTTTTTTGATAGGGAGCTATTTCAATTTTATTCTCATCATATAGTTCCCAATACTTTCTTGGAGCTACAAAAGGTAAATGAGGTCGTTTAAAACCTACTGCCAGAAAGAATGGTTTAGAAGTGTTTATTTCATCTAATATCTGTATACTCTTATTAGCGATTGCACCATCAATATAGGCTCCATCAGGCACATCGCCTATTTCATAAGGTGGTTTAAAACGATCTCTAATGTATTTATTAATCTTTTTCTTGTCTATGTTATTTGCTATTGCTTTATTTTTTATGCCTTTAATTACCGTTAAGTTTTTTTCATTTTGATAAAATCCTAATGCAGGTTGGTAATATCCGCTAGGATATTCAAGATTTCCTTCTTTAATGTGAGGGATGCTCCATGAGGGTTTGTCTCTGTCATTATCAACACATCTTGGGTCATAAATTTTCCCAACACCAATGGTTTCATATCCATTTTGCTTAAAATATTGAGGAATGGTTAAAATATCTGGATTTTTATCACGCATCTTTGTTTTTAAATCCCAAACCTTAGTGTAATCTGGTCTTTTTCCACTAAGTAAACTTGCTCTAGAGGGTCCACAGACTGCTTGTTGTGTATGATTGTTTAAAAAAGTTGTTCCATTTTTAGCAATGGCATCAATATTTGGTGTTATTGCAAGTTGATCACCATAACTTCCTATTGTTGGTTTTAAATCGTCAATAGCAATAAATAGGATATTAGGTTTTGATGTTTCTTGTGCCTGAATTTTAATGATAACCAAAAAAAATAAAAATAAAAACAATCGTTTTTTCATAGAAATATTTTTTGTTTTGATGATAAATTATATAAAGAAATTAAGAATAAAAATTGTTGATCAAAGTTAAATTTCATTAGAATCTCTAGCTATTATTTTTGAGGATAAATCTATAAAATTTGAGGATAAGTAATGAATAATAAGATCTCTACTCACAAAAAAAAGTTATATTTATTTTTTAAAAATACTCATACAATTTATGTATAAATCATTGTTGTTTTCTTTTCTTGTTTTTTTATTTGTGATTTCATGTAAAAACAAAACAAAATCTATTGATATAAGTCAAATTAAAACACCAGAGGGAATGATTTGGGTAGCTGGTAAAACATTTATTCAAGGAGCTAAGTCTTCAGATATGTATGCCATGCCTAGAGAAAAACCAGCTCATGAAGTTACAGTTGATGGTTTCTTTATTGATGCCACAGAGGTAACTAACAAGCAATTTAAAAATTTTGTTGATGCCACAGGGTATTTAACAGTTGCAGAAAGAGAAATTGACTGGAATGAGCTAAAAAAACAATTACCCGAAGGAACTCCCAAACCTCACGATTCAATTTTACAACCAGGTAGTTTAATTTTTAATAAAAATGTAAAGTCAGTTGTTAATATGAATAATTATCAGCAATGGTGGACATGGAAAATTGGAGCTAACTGGCAACATCCTGAAGGCCCCAATTCTACAATTGAGGGAAAGTATAATCATCCTGTTGTTCATATTGCTTATGAAGATGCATTAGCATATTGTAACTGGGCAAACAGAAGACTTCCAACTGAGGCAGAATGGGAGTCAGCGGCACAAGGGAATAATACTTCAACTATTTTTACCTGGGGTGATAATCTAGAGAGTTTGAATCAAAATGCAAATACTTGGCAAGGAAATTTCCCAGTAAAAAATGAAAGCATTGATGGGTTTGAACTAATTGCTGAGGTAGGGTCATATGAACCCAATAGCATCGGTATATTCGATATGTTAGGAAATGTATGGGAAATAACAAGTGATTTTTTTAATGTAAATTATTATAGTGAATTGGATAAGTCTAAAAAAATAATTAATCCGACTGGACCTAAAAAATGGTTTAACCCATCTAATCCTTATCAAGAGGAGCGGGTAATGAAAGGTGGTTCTTTCTTATGTCATGCTTCATATTGTGCTAGTTTTAGAATTTCAGCAAAAATGGGTGTTAGCATAGACTCAGGTTCTGATCATGTTGGATTCCGAACTGTTTTTTCACCAAATAATCAAAATTAATAATTAAACCTTTTTATATTTTTAAGGTCTAGAATACTAAATACAATAATGAAACAAAGGCATATTCAGCATTTATATTGGAGAGCAGGTTTTGGTATTGGTTTAAAAAAGATAAATCAATTAAAATCTAAATCTAAAAATGAGATTATTAAAAATCTATTTTATGATGCCAGTAAGGTAAATCTTCTTCAATTAGATCTTTCAGAATTTAATTTTATAAAAAACAAAAGCCCCAAGGCTCTAAAAGTTGAAATGGGTGAAGAAGCCTATAGAAAACTTCGTCAAAAAAGTCAAAGGAAAGTAAGAGATTTAAATTATGCTTGGCTTGAGAGATTAACTGAACCCTCTTCAATACTTAGAGAGAAAATGACTTTATTTTGGTCAAATGTTTTCGTTTGTAGGGATAACCATATTTTCCATATTCAACATTTTAATAACACTTTGCGAAAAAATGCCTTAGGTAATTTTAGAGAACTTGTTAAAAAGATTGCCAAAGAAGCTTCAATGAGTAAGTATCTTAACAACAGGCAAAACAGGAAAAAAAGCCCAAATGAAAATTTTGCAAGAGAATTAATGGAGCTTTTTACTTTAGGTATTGGTAATTATACAGAACAAGACATTAAAGAATCTGCAAGAGCTTTTACAGGTTGGTCATTTAAATTGAATGGAGATTTTGTGTTGAGGAAAAAACAACATGATTCGGGTATAAAGACTTTTTTTGATAAGAGTGGTTATTTTGATGGAGATGATATTATAGATCTCATCTTAGAGAAAAAACAGTGTGCTAGATTCATTTGTGATAAGGTTTATAGGTATTTTGTTAATCCCATTGTAGACGAAAGTCATTTAGATGAAATTACATCGATATTCTATAAAGATTATGATATTAATAATTTAATGATGCATATTTTTAGTGCTAAATGGTTTTATAATGATAAAAATATAGGTGTTAAGATAAAATCACCCGTTGAGCTGTTAGTAGGAATCAGAAGAGTTGTTCCTGTTACTTTTATGAAAAAAAATCAACTCAATTATTTGCAAAAAATGATGGGTCAAGTTTTATTGTACCCTGAAAATGTCTCGGGTTGGAAGGGCGGTAAAAACTGGATAGATTCTAATACACTTATGTTTAGGATGAAATTAGCCTCATTAATTTTAAATGATGCTGTTATTAATCTAGAAGAAAAAGGAGCTTTTGAGGATTCATTTAATAAATATTATAATAAAGAAAGAAAAAGAAATAAATATATTAAAACGATTAAGAATTGGGCTTTTTTTATAAAAAATCACTTAAATCTCAAGCCTAATGAGTTAAGAGATTTATTGATATTGTCTAAGCTAGACAAAGATACAGCGGTCTTATTAGATGAGTTGAAAGTTACCTCTAATAAAGATTATTGTATCCAAATAATGTCTATCCCAGAATATCAACTTTGTTAAATTTATAGTATGAAAAGAAGAGATTTTATAAAACGAAGTAGTTTAGCTAGTGGTTTATTTTTTGTACCTAATTTTATTAAAAATATTGAAAGCGAATCTATAAATTATTTAGGGTTTAAAAAACTTGTAATCATTCAATTATCTGGAGGTAATGATGGTTTAAATAGCATTATTCCTTTCACCAATGATGTTTATTATAAAAATAGACCTCAAATTTCTATTAAAAAAAATAATCTTATCAAGGCTACTGATGAATTGGGATTTCATAAAAGTCTAGCACCTTTAAAAAACCTTTATGATGAAGGTTATTTGTCAATTATTAATAATGTAGGTTATCCTAATCCAAACAGATCACATTTCAGATCTACAGATATTTGGCAAACTGCTAGTGATTCTAACCAATATTTAGATACAGGTTGGTTGGGGAGATATATTGAAAAATATGGAAAAATTCCTTATTCAGGAATTGAGATTGACGATAGTTTATCTCTAATAATGAAAGGAAAAAACATGAATGGTATTGCCACTAAAAATCCAAGAACTTTATTTAGTAATACCCAAACCCCCTATTTCAAAAAAGTCTTAAAATATCAAAGTGATCAACATTTGAGTGAACATAACTTAGGATATTTATACAAAACAATGATTGAAGCAAGATCATCGGCTAAATATATTTATGAAACTTCTAAAACATATAAAAGTAATCTAGAATACCCTAATAATCCATTCGGTAAACAATTAAAAACTACAGCAGAATTCATTAATTCTCATCTTGAAAGTAAAGTATACTATGCCTCTATGGGTGGTTTCGATACTCATGCAAATCAATTTAATAGGCAAGATAGGTTATTGAGTACTTTTAGTTCTGCCATGGATGTATTTGTAAAAGATTTAAAGCAAAATAATACTTTTAAGGACACTTTAATTCTTGTTTTTTCTGAATTTGGAAGACGTGTTCAACAGAATGGTGCTGGTGGTACAGATCATGGCGCAGCTAATAATGTGTATATTATAGGAGAAAATTTAAAAAAGAAAGGCTTTTATAATAATGCTCCAGACCTTTTAAGTTTAGATAAAAATGGTGATTTAATTCACACAGTAGACTTTAGATCAATTTATGCATCAATACTAGATAAATGGTTAGAAATTGATGACGTATCTATTTTAAATAAAACTTTTAGAAAGTTAGATTTTATTTAGTAGAATATTGCTTCAAGTTTACTATTTAATGCCTCATTTTTGACAATGATGCTTTTAATTTTAAAATATATTTGATTGTATATATAACAAGTATTGAATTATGTATTATTTAGGACTAGACATTGGTAGTTCTTCCGTAAAAGCTGCATTGGTTGAGATTTCTTCTGGGAAATCTATAGGAGTTGTTCAAGAACCTAGCGAAGAAATGAGCATGTTTGCTCAAAAAAACGGTTGGGCAGAACAAAAACCTGAGGATTGGTGGATGCACACTTGTAATGCGATTGCTCGTTTAAAAGCTCAGTATAGTGTTAGTAGAACTCAAATAAAAGGTATTGGTATTTCTTATCAAATGCATGGTTTAGTTTTAGTTGATAAATCTGGCAAGACTTTAAGGAAAAGTATCATATGGTGTGATAGCAGAGCTGTTGAAATTGGAAATAACGCATTTAAAGAAATAGGAGAAGATGTTTGCACCACTCATTTATTAAATTCTCCAGCCAATTTTACTGCCTCAAAATTAAAATGGGTCCAACAACACGAACCAGAAATTTACAATCAAATTTATAAATTTATGCTACCTGGAGATTATATAGCATTTAAGTTTTCAAATAAAATAAATACTACTATTTCAGGATTATCAGAAGGTATTTTTTGGGATTTTAAAAAACAAAAAATTGCTAATTTTCTATTTGAGAGTTATGGAATTAATACCTCATTGGTTCCTGATATTGTAGATACTTTCAGTAAGCAATCAAAGGTTGATGAAAAAGGAGAGAAACAAAGTGGTATTGCAGCTGGAACACCAATTTATTATAGGGCAGGAGATCAGCCCAATAATGCATTGTCTCTGAATGTATTTCATCCAGGTGAAGTTGCTGCTACAGGTGGAACTTCAGGAGTAGTATATGCTGTTACTAACAATCTATCAGTTAAGGAAAGTTCTCGAGTTAATAATTTTGCTCATGTTAACTATCAAAAAGGGGCGTCTGCAAGAATTGGAAAATTGTTATGTATAAATGGCGCTGGAATTCAGTATCGTTGGTTGCTAAACAATCTAGCTCTTAGCTCTTATGAAGAAATGAATGCACTGGCTTCAGAAATTCCTGTGGGATCAGATGGTGTTTGTTTAATTCCTTTTGGAAATGGTTCAGAACGCATGCTTAACAATAAAGAAATTGGAACTCGAATTGTTAATATGAATTTAAATAATCATCATAAAGGACATATTTGTAGAGCAGCTCTTGAAGGAATTGCCTTCTCTTTTGTTTATGGAATGGAAATTTTAAAATCAGATGGTATTAATGCTAGTGTTATTAGAGCTGGAAACGATAATTTATTTCGCTCTGAAATATTTGCAAATACAGTAGCTACATTAATAGAGCAAGAAATAGAGATTTTTAATACAACTGGTGCCATAGGCGCTGCTAGAGCAGCTAATTTACACACAGGTGATTTTGAATCTTTTAGGAAATCAATAATGGACAATGATCACGTAATGACTTTCATGCCTTTTAAAGAGAAGCAACCTTATATAGATGCTTTTAAAAATTGGAAAAAAGAATTAGAACTTACTTTAAGAAAATAAAAAATAAATCGTTAATAGCCCGCACGCTAAAAAATTAATTAAATGGCACATAAAGAATATTTTAAAGGAATTAATAAAATTCAATTTGAAGGTAAAGAATCAGATAACCCATTGGCTTTTAAGTATTATAATCCTGATCAAATAGTTGCAGGAAAAACAATGAAAGAGCATTTTAAATTTGCTATTGCCTATTGGCACTCTTTCTGCGGTCAAGGAGGCGACCCTTTTGGGCCAGGTACACAAAATTTTGCTTGGGATCAATCTTCAGATCCTATTCAGGCTGCAAAAGATAAAGCAGATGCAGCATTTGAATTTATTAGTAAAATGGGTTTTGAATATTTTTGTTTTCATGATTATGATTTAATTCAAGAAGGAACAACTCTTGCAGAATCTGAAAAACGATTAGAGATAATCACAGATTATATAAAGGAAAAACAATCAGAAAGTGGTATAAAAT
The DNA here is from genome assembly GCA_938084555.1 of uncultured Flavobacteriaceae bacterium. Classification (GTDB taxonomy): domain Bacteria; phylum Bacteroidota; class Bacteroidia; order Flavobacteriales; family Flavobacteriaceae; genus Polaribacter. The sequence continues at coordinate 13,460 of CALKFR010000039.1, forward strand.
TATTGTGGGGAACCGCTAACTGCTTTTCAAACCCACGCTATATGAACGGTGCTTCCACTAATCCAGATTTTAATGTAGTTGCAAGAGCGGGAGGTCAAGTAAAATTAGCATTGGATGCTACCATTAAATTAGGTGGTGAAAATTATGTTTTCTGGGGAGGAAGAGAGGGCTACATGTCATTACTTAACACTGATATGGGTCGAGAATTAGATCATATGGCTCAGTTTTTAACTATGGCTAGAGATTATGCGAGGGCACAAGGGTTTAAAGGAACATTTTTCATCGAGCCTAAACCAATGGAGCCAATGAAACATCAGTATGATTTTGATTCTGCAACTGCCATAGGATTTTTAAAAGAGTATGGTTTGGAAAAAGATTTTAAAATGAATATTGAGGTAAACCATGCTACTTTAGCTCAACATACCATGCAACATGAATTAGCTGTTGCCGCCAAAGCAGGTATGCTAGGAAGTATTGATGCAAACAGAGGTGATTATCAGAACGGATGGGATACAGATCAATTTCCAAATAATATTCAAGAGACTACAGAAGCTATGTTGGTATTTTTAGCTGCAGGTGGTTTACAAGGAGGTGGTGTTAATTTTGATGCAAAAATTAGGAGAAATTCAACAGATATGGATGATATCTTTCATGCTCATATTGGAGGAGCAGATACTTTTGCGAGAGCTTTAATTACTGCAGATAAAATCATAACATCTTCTTCATACAGCACATTAAGATCAAAGAGATATAGCTCTTTTAACTCTGGAAAAGGTAAAGAGTTTGAAGATGGGAAGCTTGAATTATCAGATTTATATAACATAGCTAAAGATAATGGTGAATTAATACTGCAAAGTGGTAAGCAAGAATTATTTGAAAATATTATCAATCAATATATTTAATTTTAAGAAGCTACTATAAATGAACTACCTTATAAGAAACATTGCATCTGTGCTTGAAAGTTTAGATTGGATTGTTTTGGGAATCTATTTTTTAGCCTTAATTGCTGTAGCAGTTTGGGTTTTTCTACAAAAAAATAAAAATACTGAAGATTATTTCCTAGCAGGAAGAAACGTAGGTTGGTTTGTCATTGGTGCTTCAATTTTTGCTTCCAATATTGGATCTGAACATGTGGTAGGTCTCGCTGGTACAGGTTTTGAATCGGGAACCCCTATGGCTCATTATGAATTGCATGCTTGGATTGTATTATTATTAGGGTGGTTATTTCTTCCTTTTTATATTAGAAGTGGTGCTTTTACAATGCCAGAGTTTTTAGAAAAACGATTTGATGCTAAATCGAGATGGTTTCTGTCGTTATTTTCATTAGTAGCTTATGTCTTAACAAAAGTATCGGTAACCATTTATGCTGGTGGTATTGTTGTATCAGAATTGATAGGTATTCCTTTTTGGTATGGTGCTATTGGTATTGTAATCTTTACAGGAATTTATACTGTTATAGGAGGGTTAAAAGCAGTAATCTACACAGAAACTTTACAGACTGTTATATTAATTTTAGGCTCTTTAATTATTACTTATTTAGGGCTACAAGAGGTTGGTGGTTGGAATCAACTTAGAGAGACAGTTACTGCCGTAAGTCCAGATCATTTTAATATGTGGAGACCTATGAATGATCCCAAATTTCCTTGGACTGGTCTTTTATTTGGTGGAACAATAGTTGGAATATGGTATTGGTGTACAGACCAATATATTGTTCAAAGAACACTTGCAGCAAATAATATTAAAATAGGAAGAAGAGGTGCTATTTTTGGAGCTTATTTAAAATTATTACCCATTTTAATCTTTTTAATTCCGGGAATTATTGCATTTGCATTAACCATCCAAAACCCAGAAATTTTTTCTATTGAAAAAGCTGACCGTGCTTTTCCAATGTTGGTAAAAACATTGCTACCAGTTGGGCTAAAAGGCTTAGTTGCTGGAGGTTTAATGGCTGCTCTAATGAGTTCACTCGCTTCAGTTTTTAATTCTTGTTCTACCATATTTACGATTGATATTTATAAAAAATTGAAACCAAATGCATCTGAAAAAACTCTTATTAACACAGGTAAAATCGCCACAGGGTTTATTGTTGTTTTGGGGATCATATGGATTCCAATTATGGAAAAAATTGGAGGAGGGGTTATGTATCAATATCTTCAAAATGTGCAATCTTATATTGCACCCCCAGTTACAGCGGTATTTTTACTAGGGATTTTATGGAAACGTGTTAATTCAGAAGCTGCAATTACAACATTAATGGCGGGTCTTGGTCTTTTAATTTTAAGATTGGGTTCAGAGATTTATTATCAAAAAGAAATTTTGTCAGGGGAAAATATAGATACTATGTTTTATGTTTTTGCCACCATAAATTTCGCACATATGGCTATTTTTATGTTTTTATTTTCTGTTGTAATTTGTATTGCAGTTAGTTTAGCATTCAGCCCACCAGATTATAAAAGAATTATTGGCTTATCGTTTGGAACACTAACCGAGGAGCAAAAAGCAGAACATAAGAATAGTTATGATACAATTGATATACTATTATCTATAGTTCTTATCATTTTAGTAATTGGAATTTTAGCATATTTCACTTAATTCTTGTCAAGAATTACTATTTTAAGTAAATAATTTTAAATTTTATGAAATTGAAAATTAATTTCAAACTGTTTATTTTTTCATTGTTAATTAATGCTTATGCATGTGATCAAGGTATTGACTCAATGAATAATTTAGACCCAGATCTTGTTGTTGTTCCATTATCAACAAAAACGATTACGATTCCCCAAGTTATAGATGGTGTCGAACAATTAAGACCTGTAATTATTCAAGCACCTAGTGTTATAAATCCTGACATTAATTATCCTATTGTTTTCGCTTTTCATGGTAATGGAGGGTCTAATACTAGTTGGGTAAATAGTCTAAACGCATATACTAACAATGGAGATTTTGTTGGTATATACCCACAAGGTCACTTACAATCATGGAATTTAGGACAAGAAGCTTCTAATGCAGACGATGTAGCGTTTGTAAATTTAATTATCGAAGAATTAGAAAAATACAATAATTTAGATTTTAATAGAATGTATGCAATAGGAACATCAAATGGTTCCGGAATGGTCAATAAACTAGGAATAGAAACCACCCATTTTAAAGCTATTGCTCCTGTTGTCTCTCAGCTAATGGAAAGTAGTCCGCTGTTACCTTCTACCCAGCCTATTTCTGTATTTCAAATTAATGGCGCAGCAGATTCAGTAATTCCAATTGAGGGAGGTCCAAGGTTCGGACATTTATTTTTAGATGCCCTTGAGAGTGCTGAATTGTGGTCCAATCATTTCAGTTGTAATTCAACACCAGATATAGAAACTATAGGAGAAGATACTCTGTATATTTTTAAAGATTGTAACAATGGAAAAGAAATTAGATACTTGAGGGTTGAAAATGGTGGTCATGGACTTTTAAACCCTCAAATGATCAATGACATTTGGCTATTCTTTCAAAGATTTTAGAACTTTATAAGTTGAATAATTTTAGTTTTTTTTATAAAATATCTTGAGAAAATAACTTTGACGATACAAAAAGAAATATACGCTCAATTTAACAAAGATAAAATTATCTATTCTTTTACATTAAAAAATAAAAGAGGTGTTGAAGTGAAAATTTTGAATTTCGGTGGAATTATTACTTCTATAAAAACACCAGACAAGAAAGGGTATATAGAAAATATTACTTTAGGATATGATTCACCTCAACAATACATTGATGACAACTCCTATCTAGGGGCTATTATTGGGCGTTATGGGAATCGAATCGCTAATGGAAAATTTATCTTAGAGGACATATCGTACACTTTAGCTAAAAATAATCCTCCTAATCATCTCCATGGAGGTCTTATGGGGTTTAATAAAAAGATATGGAAGGCCTCCTCAAAAATCAATAAAGATTCTGTTACTTTAACACTCAATTATATTAGCAAAGATATGGAAGAGGGGTTTCCAGGAAATCTTATCACTACAGTCAGCTATTCTTTAACTTCAGACAACAGCTTAGAAATTGTTTATGAGGCAAAAACAGATAAAAAAACAATTGTAAACTTAACAAACCACGCTTACTTTAACTTATCCGGAAATTTTAACAGTGATATATTAGACCACCATTTACAAATCAATGGAAACAAAATGTTACCTGTTGATGAGTTTTTAATTCCAACAGGTGATATGGATCTAGTTGAAAACACACCATTTGACTTTAGAACTTTTAAACCTATTGGAAAAGATATTTACGCTAATAACAAACAACTAAAGTTAGGTTTAGGATATGATCATTGTTGGTGCTTAAATAACTCAGATCAAGGAGTAAGAAAGGTTGCTTCTGCATACCATAAAAAAAGTGGTAGACTTTTAGAAGTATTCTCTGATCAGCCCGGAGTACAATTCTATTCTGGGAATCATTTAAGTGGAGACTATCAAAAAAGGACAGGATTTTGTCTAGAAACACAACACTATCCAAACTCCCCTAATCAAAAAAAATTTCCTTCTGTTGTTCTATGTCCAGGTGAGATCTATTCTTCAAAAACATTCTACAAATTTTTAATACAATAGTTTCAGTTAACTATTCACTAATTGTATTTTATTTTTTTAGCTATACGGATTAATTGTTTCAATAGTTCCGTCCTCTCTATACTTAATTTCAGTCATTTTAATAGATCTTAAATGAGTGACTCCTTTTGATAGAGAAGAGTCGTGATAGAATAAATAATCTTTCCCTTTAATTGTACAAATTGAATGGTGAGAAGTCCAACCAACAACAGGATTTAAAATCTTACCTTGATAAGTAAACGGTCCGTAAGGACTTTCTCCTATGGCATAACAGATAAAATGGGTGTCTCCTGTAGAATACGAAAAATAATATTTTTCTTGATGTTTGTGTAACCATGCTGCTTCAAAAAAACGACGATTATGGTCTCCTGCTAAGATTAAATTGCCGTACTCATCTAGAATTTTAATTTCTTTTGGAGCTTCGGAAAATTCAAATAAATCATCAGTCATTTTTGCTACAAAGGGAAGTAATGCTGGTTCATTGTCTTTTGGAATATGAGCTGTTGGGCTATTGGGTTTATTGTTGTTAAATACGCCCTCTCTCCATCGTTGTAATTGACCACCCCAAAGACCACCAAAATACATATAATATTCTCCATCATCGTCTTTAAAAACTGCAGGATCTATAGAAAAACTGTTTTCAATGGGCTTTGGTCTTGCTTTGAAAGGACCTGTGGGAGATTCACTAGTTGCAACACCTATTCTAAAAACTCCTTCGTAATCTTTTGCTGGAAAAAACAAGTAATAGGTTCCATTTTTTTCATTAGCATCAGGAGCCCACATTTGTTGTTTTGCCCAAGCAACATCATCCACATGCAAAGCAACACCATGATCTTTAGTTTCACTTTCTATATCTTCCATAGAAAAAACATGATAGTCTTCCATGGCAAAATGACTTCCAAGATCGTCAAATGCTTCACCAGCATCAATATCATGAGATGGATATATGTAAATTATACCATTAAAAACATGAGCAGAGGGGTCAGCAGTGAAGATATGGTCAACTAATGGTTTGGAAATGGCTCTATTATTTAAATCTTCAAAATTGATATGTTCTATACTATCCTCAGGCATTTTCTTGTATTTTTAGTTTCTTCTAGCTTTTAAATCAGATTCAATTTGCAATTCCATTTTTTTATTAATCTCATAGAAAAATAATAAGGAAACTCCAATTAAAAAAGGTATTGCTGGGTATATACTTATTAGCATTTTTGTTCCTTGTATTGCAAATTCTGTTTGTACATTTTCACTACCTGGAATATAACCATATACGCTAAGAATTTTTGCAACCAATGAACTCCCTATAGTAAGTCCAAGTTTTAAACCCACCATCATCGCAGAGAAAATAATTGCAGTTGCTCTACGGTTATTTTTCCATTCAGAATAGTCAGCTACATCAGCAATCATAGCCCACAATAAAGGAATTGTGATTCCGTAAAAGAAACCATGCAGAATTTGAGCAGCAAACATAAGTAGAACAGAGGTTTTGTCTAGGAAATTAAATAAAATTATAAAAAGTGTAGAGATAAACAAAAAGAAGCCAAATACGTTTCGCTTTCCATATTTATCTGCAAGATTTTTTGATAAACCAATACCAAAAATCATAAAAATAATACCTCCAGCATTAAATAATCCAAATCCTGCTGATATAGGGTCATTTCCAAAAAAGTTAATGCCTATAGAGGATAAAAAATCTAATATTGGACTTATAAAGTTTGTAAGGTGATTTTCGTCTACAAAATTTTCAAAATAATAAATATAAGATCCTCCTTTCATGGCTAGAGTTATAAATGTTAATGTTGTTAGAATTAACATAATTACCCAAGGTTTATTTTTTACTAAATCTAATAAATCTTCTCTTATACTTGACTTTTGCTCAGGTTTTGGTACAATTCGTTCTTTCGTAGTTATAAAGGTAATGAGTAACATAATTGTTCCTATAACAGCCAGCCACGTCATTACAATTTCTATTCCTATTGCCTTGTCTCCATCACCAGCATAAATAATTATTGGTAGCATAAAAACTTGTACAAAAAACTGTGCAAACATAACCGCAACAAATCGATAAGAAGAAATACTATTTCTTTCTTTCATATCACCTGTAATAACTCCACTAAGCGCAGAGTAGGGTAGGTTACTTCCTGCATATAACAATAGTAATAATGTGTATGTAATTACAGCATAAATTACTTTGCCTTGATACTCAAAATTTGGTGTACTAAATGCTAAAACAGAAATAATGCCTAATGGTATAGCTGTCCACAATATCCAAGGTCTAAATTTCCCCCATTTAGAATTTGTTCTATCCGCAATAGCGCCTACAATTGGATTAAATCCAAAGGCAGCAATAGTTCCAACAGTAAACATTATGGCAGTAGCGTCATTGGCTTCTAAACCATATATATCGGTATAGAAATAAGCGAGATAGGTCATTAATGTCTGAAACACTAGATTTGCAGCTAAATCTCCAAGACTATAACCTACTTTCTCTCTGATAGATAATTTTTGCGAATATGAAGTCATAAGTGTAAGGTATTGTATTTAATTTTTTGGCATATTTAAGTTCATAATTCGGTGATATGCTTTTTTTTCTTTATAATTTCTGTCAAATAATAATGGATAATTTGTACGTCCTTTAATTGGCCAATCATTTAACCAAGAAAATTTATCTGTTACGCCCCAAAAGGTCACACGACTTATTTTTTCTTTGTGTTTTAAAAATAATTTAAAAATATCTTCATAGCGTTCTGCTAACTTTATTTTCATAGAATTTGGTAGATTTTTTGGAAAAGGATTCATTTTTTTGTCTCCCTCAAAATTTTTAAAATTTTGAGAAACCTCTGCTCCATTTTGTTCCCAGGGGCTTGGGAGTACTGAAATATCAAGTTCTGTAAACATTACTTTTACACCGAGTTCCGAAAAAGCAAGAATACTAGTTTCAATTTCTTCAAGAGAAGGACTCGTTAATTGCCAGTGAGCTTGAATTCCTACACTATTAATTTTTGCTCCATTTTTTTGAAGTGATTTTATGAGTTTAACAGCACCTTTTCTCTTTTGAGGTTCACACAAATTATAATCATTGTACGCTAAATCGGCATTTGAATCATGTTTTTCAGCCATTTTATACACGGTTTCCAAATAATTTTCTCCTAAAACCTTCAGAAATATAGATTCTCTCAGGGTTCCATCTTCATTTAAAGCTTCGTTGACAACATCCCAGGTATCTACTTTTCCTCTATATCGATTTACCAGGGTGCTAATGTGATTAGTAACATGCTGCATCATTTCTGTACTATCTTTAATAGAATTCATAAATTCAGCAATTTGAGAATGCCATATTAATGCATGACCTACAATGTGCATATTATTATCCAACCCAAATTGTACATATTTATCTGAATCTTCAAAATAAAATGTATTTGGTTTTGGTTGAACAAACATCCACTTCATGACATTTTCCGGAGATAATGTATTAAAGTTTTTTTTAATAATTGAGATTGCTTTTTTATCCTTTTGGAGAATTTGATCTTTATTAATAGCAGCACCCACAAAAAAATAGTTTTTAAATTTCTCACCTAATGAATTCTTTTTAGAACTGTTTTCTGATACTGTTATTAAATTTCCATTACTAAACAGACATAGAATTATAATAAGGCTTATTACTTTACTCAATGTTTTCACTTTATTTATTTTATAATCAAAGATCATTCTTTAATAAATTTTATTGATTTACTACTGTTATCATTTATAATTTTCACGAAATAAAGACCACCTGAAAGATTACTTATATCTATTCTAGTTGAAGAATTATAATTATTTATAAGTTTTACAGGATAGTTTTTACCTAGTAAATCAAATAGTATAATTTGATTTTTACCAAATTCTTCCGAAAGTGTAATTTCATTTGTAGCCGGATTTGGATAAACATTAATAACTTGTTTTATAGAAGAATTTGAATCATCTAAAGATAGCGTTGACGAATATTCATAAGCACCTATATCAACTACATCACTGATATCATTAAAGTTTACAGGTGGTGAACCTTGAGGAACCAAAGAAAAGTCATCGATATAAAAATTTCCACCGCCCTGAGCTTGTGTTGGACCTTTAATGTATACAAATATTTGATCTGAACCCGTATATGTAAAATCGCCACTTAATTCTGTCCATTCATTGTCTGTCACTGTAGTTGGTGATTCAAGTAAATTTGTATAAGTAACAACATCATTCAAAGTACTTTTAATTGTAATATCTGAAGTTCCAGAAGCATTTTCTGCTAATTTTACGTTTACATAAAATGTGTAAGTATCATCAATAGATAGAAGGCCATCAAGAAAAAGCCTTGGACTTGAATAATTATAATCTCTATTACTTGTAAAAAGACTATTATTTCCTGTTACTGATTCATCAGAGGATATTGCTATTGATGCACCAAATTGTGTCCATCCATCTGTAGAATTTTCAAAACTGCTATATGAAATTGCATCTGTAATATTTGCTGGTCTGGGTACTCCATCAATATCTGTTACAGGTGAATAATTAAGGTTTCCTGCATCAATAGCTGGTGAGCCCTCTGCTAATTTAAAATTAGTTTGATTGATGTCTATAGCTCCATTTACAACACTTGGTACACTAATAAATTCAGGATCTACATTTATTAAATTTGCAGGTTCTTGATTGCCCGGATATGCAACTGTTCCATTTAGGAAAATATTATTTGTTGCTATTTTTATTCCATCGTAATCAGGTTCTCCGGTTTCAGGATCTTCGGTTTCAGGATTATCAATGTTATTTAAACTTAACGCCGAAAATTCATTATCTCTAGTAACCACAATATTATTGACAACAGTAGCATTTTGAACTTTATTTGCTTTTATTCCTCCAACTTTTTGACCACGATGAGGTGGGTTCCCCTCGGCTACGGATAAATCTTGAATAATTTCATGAACTCCGTTGTAATATAGCGTATTGTTTTGATAAATTGCTGAGGCACTAAGTGAATTGTCAAAATTAATTCCATTTTTACCATTGTTTACGCAAACATTGTTCTCAAACAAAAAAGTTCCTAAATAGCTAGGGTCACTTCTGGTAACATATAATCCTTGACCATCTAAAATATTATTATAATTAGCGGTTCCATAGTTGGGATTTGTATTTCCTGAGTTATCAGGTAATTGAGTAACGTAAAAAGGAATTCGATTCCAATTATTATACACTAGATTTCCACGCATAATCATTTTAACATCTGTAGTGTTGTCTCCATCTTCAGCAATTGTCTCAGCGTAAACAATTGCACTAGATGCTGATGATGTCCACCAAGTACAATTGTAAACTTCATTATTTTCAATGGTTATATGGTCAGAATCATTAAATCGGATTCCAGAACCTGTGCAATTGTAAACTTTATTATTTTTAATAATTATATTATTATGTGCCTTGTACCCCCCCCAAATTCCTTTTCCTGAAAAATACGTGTGGTTATAGGTTATATTATCATTTTCATCAGATGCTGCTAAAACTTTATACTCTCGATCTGCTATAGCTTGATCATAGGTTATGTTAGCTGCTGGTCCTTCAACTTCAAAACCTTCAACAATAATATAATTCATATAGTCTGATATCACGATACCACCTCTTCCATCAAATTCTATTTTTGGATTATGCCCCTCCAAGTTTTTAATTGTAATATATGCCCCCTCTGATCCTGACTTGTTAATGGTAACAACATGAGGATTATTCATATTGGTATTCGAAGAAGGGTCTACTGTTCCATAACCCACATTTCGATAAGTTCCATTCATAACATAAACAGTTCCCCCTTCTGAAACCTCAGAAATACCTTTGTTAATAGTTAAAAAAGGAGAGGATTCCGATAGACCATCATTAGAGTTAGATCCATTTATAGACGAAACATAATAATTATTCTGAGAACAAAGTATACTCGTAAAAAATAAGAAAAAAACCAATTCTATTTTTTTGGGTATTCGAGAAGTATCAAATAGTTTCATGTTTGCCATAATTATTTTTATTTATGTCCAGAAAAAGGATCTTGATTCACTTTTTCACGCATTACTTTTAACTTTTCTTTATACTTCTTTACGACTGATTTGTTCGACGGTAATTTAGAAATATCTGTGTTCTGTTTATAATCATTAAGATTATCATATAGCATATTTCCTAAATATTTTTCACCTTCATAAAATTCTGTGTAAGAAAAATCTTTATCTATAACTGCTTCACCTTGCTTGTAGCGCGTATAAACTTCTGTTTTAAGAATTGTTGAAGGATTTTTTAAAACAGGGATTAAACTTTCACCTTGAAGGTAAGAGGGAGCTTTTATGTTTGCAATTTCGCAAAGTGTTGGATATACGTCAACTAATTCGGTGAAAGATGCAGTAGTTTTATTTTTAATATGATTAGGTGAAGAAATAATAAAGGGTATTTTAACCGCCTCTTCAAAGGTGCTATGCTTACACCAAAAACCATGCTCACCCAAAAATAACCATGATCACTCCAAAATACAATTGTTGTATTTTCTCTTAAACCTAAATCATCTAATGCTTTTATTAATTCTCCAATTAAGGCGTCCATATAGGTAACACTTGCATAATAACCATGAATTAGATTACGGGCAAGACTATCATCGAGTTTTCCATGCTCTGGAATATCTAAATAATTTTTTCTCATTTCAGCAGAGTTATGTTGTGCTTCGATAGCTATGTCTGGTGAATTTTTAGGTTGAAATGAATTATCCGCCAATTTGATAGCATCATGGTCATACATGTCCCAGTATTTTTTTGGTTGAATGAAGGGTAAATGAGGAGATACATACCCAATTGCCATGAAGAAAGGTCTATTTTTACTTTTTAAAGCTTTTAATTTATTGATAGCTTTTTTTGTAATTTTTCCATCATTATATGCATAATCATCAACATCAGGATACTCAAATGTTGGTTGTTTTTTTCCATATTCTCCTCTTTCTGCATTTTCTATTCTAGCAATAGATATTGGATCTTGAAAGTCTGACTGTATTTGTCCCCCATCTTTTTCAGTCCAATACTCTTGAAAATCATCTTTATGATGATAAATTTTACCATAAGAGATCGTTTCATATCCATTCTCTTTAAAAATACGATTTAATGGAATGGCATTTGGAGTGTCTACTGATGCTCTTGTTGAAAAATCATTAAACCTTTTTTCACTTGGACGTATTCCAGTCATGATACTTGCTCTACTAGCGCCACATACAGCAATATTGGTATAAGCATTGTTAAATTGAAGTCCCTCTGAAGCTAATTTATCAATATTTGGAGTAATCATTTTTGTTTCTCCATATGAACTAATTTTTGGTCTAAAATCATCAATAGAAATAAAAAGAATATTTTGTTTTTTTAGAGACAAATTGGCGTCTGATGAATCACGTTCTTTATTTTTACATCCTGTTATTGTAAATGCTATAAAAAAAGTAAAAAGTGTTAGTTTATAAAAATTTGATATGTTCATTAGTATGAGTTTAATATGATGTTATTTCTGATGCCTTATAACCTATTCGTATAGCTCTTGCAATAATCTTTTGATTTTTATCTATCGCTATGGGTTTGTAATATAGATTCCAGTGATTTGTTCCAATGTCATCTCCTATTTGGTAACCAATAGAGGCACCAGCTGTTGAAGAGTTCAATTTTAAAGTTCCTGTTTTGTCTTTTTCGAAAGTTACATTTTGTGTAACAGGCTGTTTCATTTCTGGCCAAAATGATTTGATTAAATTATGTTCTGGAATAAAGCCTTTATCTCCAATTTCTAATTGCCAGTCTTTAAGTGCTAGTCTATATTCTTCAATTTTTTTTGAATATTTTGGATCTTCAGCAAGATTATGAACTTCATAAGGATCATTTTGTAAATCATAAAATTCTTCTTGAGGTTTGGTATTCATAAATATGTAAGCAGCATCTCCAGTTAATTTTTTTTGATGATTTAATTCAATAAGTTTTGCATTCATAGGAATTTGCTCTCTGTATTTATTTCTATAAATTAGAGGTAATTCTGGCATAAAATTTTTAATATATACAAAACGTCCATCCAATACTGATCTTTGCATATCTGTAGATTCATCAAATCTATCTGCTGAGCCAAAAATCAACTTTCTTGGAGCTTGTTCGTATTCACCAGCAAAAGCTTTTCCATCCATATGTTCTGGTGGTGCTATTCCTAAAAGCGACATCACAGTAGGTCCCAAATCCATTAAAGAGACTAAACGATTATCTACTTCTCCAGCTCGGAAACCATTTGGATAGCGAATTAAAAGAGGAACGTGAAGACCACTGTTACCTACAGCTCTTTTTTGTCTTAAAAGATTACCTCCATGGTCACTCCAAAAGAAAATTATAGAATTATCTAGTACCCCGTCGGTCTCCAGTTGTTTTAATAATTGACCTACTTCTTTATCAAGAGCTTCAATATTTGAATATTTTCTAGCAATATCCCTTCTTACCACAGGAATATCGGGGTAATAATCTGGAACAGGTACCTTAGATGGATTTACCGTCATAGGTTCGTCTTTTCGTAGCCAAATTCTTGATTCATGGGTAGTGTAAAAATTTTTTACATAGAAGAATGGAGCTCCTTTTGGAGCATTTTTGTATGAACCACCCCCCAAAACATCATCCCAAGTTGTAAATGGTGCATTAAATTGATAGTCACATTTATCATCATTTACACAATAATAATTTTCTGCTCGAAGATATTCTGGAAAAAGTTTTACATAAGATGGAGTAACAACTTCATATTCTGGAACATTTTTTCCAGATTTATCCAGAATTCCTTTGTCGAGTTTATGAAAAACATCTTCAGGAGATTTGTAATTATTATGATTTCCTGTTCGCATATTGTGAGCCCCTAATCTAGTAGGGTACATTCCTGTAATAATTGAAAATCGACTCGGTGCGCAAACACCTACCGTAGAATAAGCATTGGTATATTTTACTCCCTCTGCAGCTATTCGATCTATGTTAGGTGTATTAATCGCTGCATTTCCATAGGTATTAAGGATTGGGCCAATATCTTCACAACTAATCCAAATAATATTTAATGGTTTTTCAGTTTTCTCTTGAGCCTGAATAAAAAGGCAGCAAAAAAGCATTAATAAAAGGTATATATTTTTCATTCTTATATTTTAATAATGAATAGATTTATAATCCTTCGAAGTTAATTTTCCTTGTAATTTTTCACTAACATCATTCCATTTTGATGGTCTATCTAATGGATGAAGCGTGGGTTTTATCAAAGGCATTTTATCTGTAATTAAAAAATCATTTTGTGATATCATCCAATTTTTTAATTCTTTTGACAAAAGTTTCTTTTGTTTTGCATACTTTTTGTCATTTGCAAGATTTTTGGATTGGTAAGGATCGTTCTTTAAATCATATAACTCCTCATAAGGTGTATTTGGAAACGATTGAGCTCCTATCTTAATAAATTGATTTATAATTTCATTTTCACCTAAATTCGATTCCATTACTTCAAGTGCATTGTAGTTTCTTATTAGTTTATACCTTTCTCCTCTAACCATTCTTGAAGGAAAAACAGTACAAGCGCGAATATTTTGCTTAGTTGCAACCCCATATATGTATTGATGAACATCCATTTCATTGCCTTTTAAAGTTTTGTAAAAACTCTTGCCATCTAATTTTTTTGGAATTGAAGAACCTGAGGCTTCTAACAAAGTTGGTAAAACATCTACAAATGTTAGTAGTGTATTCGATGTAGTATTGGGTTGAATATGATTAGGCCATCTAACAATAAAAGGAACTTTAAGACCTTGTTCCGTAAGCCCCCATTTACCAGACATACCATGATCTGATGCATAAATAAACATAGAGTTATTTCTTAGTCCGTAGCTGTCAACCATTTTTAAAATTTTCCCTAATTGAATATTATCATCTTCTATATTTTTATAATATCCTGGCATATGATTTTTAACATTTCCTTTGTGATAAGGAAGTTTGTAAATATCTTTTTTAGAATATTTTGTAGTTTTTGGATAAGGACCATGAGGATAATCTGAAGTAATAAACAAACAAAAAGGTTTTTTTGAGTTTTTTAAATACTTATCAATTTTTTCTAAAGGTAAATAACGATGCTTAATTGATCCAAAATAATGATTCCAATTAAAAACGGAATTTGGTTTTACATGACTTTTACCTGCTAGAACAACTTCATAGCCAGCGTCTTGCAGACGGTCTGTTATACTTTTTAAATCTGGTTTTACACCAATATGATTTGCCATACATCCATTTTTCACAGGGTAAATTCCTGTAAAAATTTGAGAACGACTAGGAGCACAAATAGCTTGAGCTGTATAAAAGTTAGTAAACCTCATTCCTTCTTTAGCCAGTTGATCTACATTAGAAGTACTTACTTTTGGATTTCCATAACAACCATAATCTAACTGATCTTGATCATCGGCCAAATAAAAAATGAAATTAGGTTTTTCTATACTGTTCTTTTCGGTAACTGTTTTTGTGAAAGAAATATTCGTGCTATTTTTTCCTGAAAAAAAAACAAAAAATAATAGTATTGTAAAACCGCTTAAAAATAATCTTTTCATTTATTTTAATTTTTGATAAACTTAATTACTGTTTTTGATGATTTTGATTTGGATTTAATTTTTATAAAATATATTCCTTCAGATAGTGCTGATGTTTTTATCTCATGTGTGTGTTTATTTCTTGATGTTGTTTCATATATTTTTCTCCCATCAGGTTGAAATAGAGTTATTAAATATTCGGCTTCTTCATGAAACTTAAGCGTTAATTTGTTCTTTGTGGGGTTTGGATATGCAGTTGCTAAAGGGGTTAATTGAGATTTATTTTCTATATCATTTATTGATAGGGCTGAAGGATCTATGGTGTAAATTACTGAATGTAAAGACATTGGAGGAATATTGATACTTGTATACCTAGAACCTATGTCAAATGAAATATCATTGTACATACTAAAATTATCATTCTCAGTATTTGAGGTTACATAATGAGAGATGTTAGTTGTTCCAATAGGAACATCTATGGAAAAATCTTGAGAATCACCTTCGTTAAATAATTGTAGAATAATTTTTGTTTGGTCAGGAGAAATAAATGAACCAACCATTATATTTCCCTCTATTGTTTGACTATCTATAACACTATATCCTTTTTTTATAAGATTTGAAAAATGCTTAAAAGTATGGTATCTTTTAGGTAAAATAATTGTTCCATTTGCATCCCAAGCAACTAAACTAGAATATCCACTAGCATCAGCTTCTTCGTAAAATAAATGCATCATATATGCAGTCATACCTCCTTCATTGAAACCTCTTAGCATCCATTTTATATAGTTTGCAGCATCAGTCATTGATTGATCAGTACTATGCAGGTTTGCAGATTCTGTAACCCAAACAGGTTTGTTTTGAGACGCTGTTTTTAAGGAGTTCCAATTGGCATTATGTCCAGAATCAGCATAGGTATGGGTAGCAACTACATCTACCGCAGCTTCAACAGCCGGACTTGTAAACATGCTATTTATATAATTTGTTGTAGAGTTAGAATTATTGTTAGAGTTTTCAACTCTAAAACATTCTGGTGAAATAATTTTAACATGGTCTAATTCAGCACTAGTTAGTCTTCCATTTAAATTTAAGATAATTGAAGAGAGTTCAGCGGGTGTAGTATTCATAGATTCATATGAAACTTCATAATCGGGTTCGTTGGTTGGTGAAATAGCAGTTACATCAATGTTATACCTTGATTTCATTCCTTGAAGAAATGCAATTAAAAACTCACTGAATTCTGGTTCTCCTCCTTCTATTAATGTTCCTCCATTGTTATGTTGTCCATTCGTTTTTAACCATCCTGGTGCAGAATTACAATTACCAATAACATGGTCAAAACCATTATTACTCAAACTAAAAGCATTTTGTAATGCTTCAGCAACGTAGCGAGTTCTAGATTGATTAGGATCACTATCATAACGTGTCCAGTCTAATTGTGTATCATCTAATGAGTAAGGATTATTGTTGTCATTTGAAGGTTCAAGGTCATGATAAACAAAAAAACGAATCATATTAACTTCTAAATCTTGGAAACAATAAGCCTCAATTTGGTTTCTTAAATCATCCTCTAACTCATACAGGTCTTCAGTTCTTCTTTTAATTCCTGCGCCAAAACCATCAATAGTTTGATGTGTATTCATAGGGGTTACATTTACATAATTACCCGGAATTACTGAAACTTCATCCAAATAATAGGTAACTCCAGCATTTAAAAACCAAAATTTTAATTGGTTAGCGTCTGCTGAATCATCAACAGTAAAAGTATGCGTATATCTCTGCCATGCATCTGATATCCATATATTTTGTCCCTGAAAACTATCGTCTATTTCAGATCTAAAAATAACTTTCAATTGTCTAGAGGAAGCTCCTTCAATTTTAGCATAAAATGAAACTGTATATTTTTGACCAGCAATAACTTCAAAACTATATTGATTAGAAGTGCTAATGTCATAGTTATTATCTCCTAAAGAAATAATCTCACTTTTTAATGCCTTAGTGCTTCCT
This sequence comes from uncultured Flavobacteriaceae bacterium, assembly GCA_938084555.1. GTDB lineage: Bacteria > Bacteroidota > Bacteroidia > Flavobacteriales > Flavobacteriaceae > Polaribacter. The sequence continues at coordinate 30,641 of CALKFR010000039.1, forward strand.
GGAATAAGATGATTAGTTGAGATAGAAAAGTTAGCATTTCCACCATTGTTAGCTTGGGTTTGCCAATGAGAAAAAAATCCACTCTCAGTAGCTTCCATCTCACCATTCTGAAGCGGAAGTTGATTTTGAGAAATCAACTGAGAAATTGAAATGATATAAACTAATAAAAAAGTTCTTACTTTTATTTTCAATGTAACTATCTTGATATAATTATTTAATTTCTATTCTATCAAATTTACCTTGTGTTACTTATGTTTAATATTATTTTTGAGGAAATAAGTAGTAAATTTGAAGCTAAATCATCGCTTTATAATAAACAAACCATAATCTTACGATTATGGTTTTTTATAAATAATAAGTTTAGGAGATATTAATTATCCATTAATTAATTCATTAGTGTTAATTTCTATTTGAGGAATTGGTAGACTCATTGTTTCTGTTGGGTCTGTACTCAAAAGGATGTCAACTGAAGGCTTAAAGCCAGGATTTGAATTATTATTATGGATTAAAATGGTATTGTTTAAGAAATAATCAAATCCTCGTCTTCTGTTGTTATGAGAATCTTCACCTTCTCCGATCAACTCAAAACGATATTCATTCATTATAGCTTTTCTGAAATCATCTTGGGAACCATAAAAGCCAACTTGAGGTGTCATTCCAACTCTATTTAAAACTTCAGTAACAAATCCTAATTGTTGACCATTTTGTAATTCATTCGAAATTTCAGCCAACATGAGAAGTAAATCAGCATATCTGTAAATAACTACATTTTGACTGTTAAATTGATTACTATGTGTTTTATCCTTTTCAGCAAATTTGAAAAGAAATGGATGGCTATTTCTAACATTTGTTCTAGTTGTAATTGCAGGGTATGTTCGTTGAGGAGCTCCAGTTCTTGCATGGGTATAATCATACATGTATGTAGCATCTATTCTAGGATCATTTGGATACATATCTCTATGAATTTCAAAAATATCAGCATTAACTCTCAACCAACCGAAATTTTGAGACATTTTATAGTTGTTTGGTGTATAATTTCTTCCCATTTGACAATTACTGGCATCTTGACTTGTTTGTAGCTCAAAGATAGACTCCGAATTATTTTCGTTAGAATCTGTAAATATGCTACTGTAATCAGAAACTAATGAATATTGGCCATACACCTTATTGGCCTCGTTATATGCCATTTGCCAATAATCCATTTCAGACATAGATTCATTTCTTAATTCAGAATTGGTAGCCAATGTCATATATACTTTTGCTAACAACATGTTTGAGGCGTATTGTTTTGGATAACCTAATCCAGTTGAACCATTTATTAAACTAGCAGCCACTTCAGCATCACTAATAATTTGAGCGTATACTTCTTTTGATAATGATTTAGCTTTATTAAGATTGTCTTGATCAGAAAGTTCTGTCCATAAAGGAATATCTTTAAAAAGTCTAGTTAAATCAAAATATGCCCAAGCACGAACGAAGTAAGCTTGTCCAACAATATCATTAAAAAGTAATTCATCGCTTGTAGTTGGATTTTCAATTATTGAAATATTTTTAATTGCTGCATTTGCTTGAGCGATAGCAGCATAAATACCTCTCCAAAATTGTTCAGAATCTAAATCTTGAACGGGTTTTAATGCCATTAAATTTCCATTGTGAGGATTGTTAACATTATTTCCCTGTCTATGAGTAATAAAGAGCCCTGAAAAACCATTATTAATCCAATAACGTCTTTCCATAGAATCATACGTTGTAAGTCTCTCATAAATACCATCTAAAGCAGCTTTAGCACTTTGAGGGTTATCATACATTGTTTCATCAAGAAATATTGGATCTTCATCTAAGTTGCATGAGCTAGATAGAATACCAAAAATAATTACTATTATAAATTTTAAATTTTTCATGTGTTCCTTTTTTTATTTTTTTATAATTCAATGATTCTTAGAAATTAATATTTACCCCTAATAAAAATGTTTTTGCATTTGGAGCACCGTTCCAATCTACTCCGTTGATAAGTCCGTTGTTTAAGAAACTTGAAACTTCTGGATTATATCCACTGTAACTTGTCCAAGTTACTAAATTCTGTCCTGCTACATAGATATTGAATCGTTCAAACATCTTAACTTTATCAACAGGAATGTCGTAGCTTAAAGTTACATTATTTAATCTTAAAAAACTTCCATCTTCTATAATACGGTCTGATATTGCTAAGGATTGATCTGCAATCACTTCATATCCTATTCTAGGGTATAGGTTTGATTGAGCATCTGGCCTCCATGCGTTATAATAGGCATCAGGGCTAATATTGGTTTGTAAGCCTTCAGCATTGTTGAGTTTAATTAAATTTCCGTTGGCAATATCATTTCCATAAACACCATTAAAAAGTAAGCTGGTAGAAAATCGTTTGTATCTGAAATTTAGGTTAAAACCATAAACAAAATCTGGGTTTGGGTTCCCGATAAAGGTTCTATCTAAAATATCAATTACACCATCTTCATTTTGATCTACATATCTAATATCTCCAGGTTGAGCTCCATCTACAATGTCAGTATCATCGGTTTGATAGATACCGTTGGTTTGTAAACCATAAAAAAGACTGGTTTCTTCTCCCTCCACGAATACATTAGCAGGGGTTCTAAAATATTGTCCTCTACTTATTTGGGCCCCATAATAATATGAACGTTGTTCAGCGACTCCATCTATATAAAAATCCTTCAGAGGAATTCCTAATTCTTCTATCCTAGTTTTGTTTAAAGCTATGTTTCCTCCAATATTTACATCAAAATCATCTGTAGAAACAGGATTAAAATTCAATGCAACTTCAACTCCTTTGTTAGACATTGATCCTCTATTGATGAGGATATTACTGAATCCTGATGAAGTTGGAATGGGACTGTTTTGTAATAAATTTTTTGTTGTTTTATCATATAAATCTATACTACCCGAAATTCTATTATTTTTACTTTCAAAATCTAGCCCTAAATTTATTTGCTCAGTTGTTTCCCATGTTAAATTAGGATTTGCAATATTGTTTAGTACTAAAACTACACTGGTTCCATTTCCTGGAGTTCCATAGAGTTGACCGTTTATACCATAATCAGAAAGGGTTCCATATGCTCTGATACCGTGGTTTCCAATTTGTCCCCAACCAGCTCTAAGTTTTAAGTTTTCAAAAATATTTAAATTTTTAATAAAGTTTTCATTATCCATTCTCCAAGCTAATGCAAAGGATGGAAAAAATCCATATCTATTATTTAGTGCAAATTTAGAAACACCGTCTCTTCGAAATGACGCTGTAAAGATGTATTTATTGTTGTAGGTATAATTTAATCGACCTAACATAGAAAAAATTTGTTGATCTGACCTAAAAAACCTTAGGGGTTGAGTAATAACTGCAGCTAAGAAAGGTTGTTGAATTGTAAGTTCAGTGGTGACAAAATCTTCAACTGCATAAATACTATTTTCAACATTTCTAACATCATATGTTATACCTGCAGTTGCATTAATTCTATGTTTTCTATTAAAAGTTCTATTAAATCTTAAAAAATTATTTATTTGATAAGATTTTGCATTTAAAGTAGAGATCTGTAATGCTCCATTACCAATAGCTCCTTGCCATGTTGTTAATCCATAAAAACGTCTTCGATCTTTTGTTCTAATATTTCCTCCTGCTTTTATTTGATACGATAACCCTTTAACTGGAAGTTTATAAGTAAGTCCAATGGATGCAATATATCTTTTTTCTTTAGATACATCTTCAAAATCGTTTACCCATGAGTAAGGGTTTCCAGACTCTAAATCCTCTCCAAAGTCTTCAATTTCCTCTGTAAGTACGGGTCTAAATAAGATAGAGTTTCTTACAAAACTTTGGTTAGCCCCTATTAAATCTCCAGATTCTGCAAAGTTAGTATCGTTAAAAGAAGCACTCACTCTTGCACTTAATTTTAATTTATCTGTAAGGTCTTGATTTAAATTAATTCTAATATCAGTACTTTTGAGACTAGAGTTACTTACAATACCTTCTTGCTCATCAAAACCTCCCGAAATATAATAATTGCCATTATCGCTTCCGCCAGAAGCTGTAAAACCTACTTTAGTGCTAAAACTTTGGCGATAAAGTTCATCTTGCCAATTTAAGATTTGAGCAGGGGTATCTGATACAGTTGGATTTCCAGCACCGTCGTAGGTTATTCCAAATACTCCAGAAGCACCAACATCAAATCTAGGAAGATTACCATTAAGTAATGCCAATTCATTTTGGTAATTGGCGTAACCAACTCCATCTAACACATCGTAAGTCTTATCAATAGATCTAATAGAATTTGTGATAAAGCTACTCATTTTTACTTTTCCTTTTTCTCCTTTTTTGGTAGTTATTAAAACTACTCCATTAGCTCCTCTAGATCCATAAATTGCTGTAGCTGATGCATCTTTTAAAATTTGAATACTTTCAATATCTCGAGGGTTTATTCCATTTAATCCATTTTGATTTTCTTGCCCAGAATTACCAACACCTCCTGCTGCAAGAACATCTTCACCAGCAGATGATATAATAACACCATCAATAACATATAATGGTTCGTTATTACCTCTTAAACTATTAGTACCTCTGATTTTAACGCTAATACCTGATCCTGGTGCACCAGCATTTTGTGTTACTTGAACACCAGCAGCTCTTCCCTGCAATAACTGATCTACTGAAAAAGATTGATTTGCAACATTGTCTTTAACTTTAACAGAGACTAATGCACCAGTAACATCCTTTTTTAGAACCGATCCATAACCAACTACAACAACCTCATCTAATTGTGTAGCATCTGTTTCAAGTTGTATTTTTAAAAATGAACTATTAGAAACATTAACTTCTTGTCTTTTAAAACCTAAATATGAAAAAATTAAAATTTTCTCATCTTCTGAATTGATAGTTATTTTAAAATTACCATCAAAATCTGTTAATGCGCCGTTTTTAGGTGAATTTTTAATTTGGATTGTTACTCCTGGTAAACCTTCTCCAGTATCATCAGTAACATTTCCGGTAATTACTTTAGATTGTGATAGAAGTATTGAGGGTAACATAAAAAAAATAAAAAAAAGTTTTTTCATAAGAGCCTGTTATTTATTGTTTTAGGTTTAATTATAAATTATGTTAAACAAATATATACTTATAAGTATTTTACTATTTATAATATTTGAAGAAATAAATAGCACATTTGAAGCAAAACTTTTTTTTATGTTAAGTAGTTCCTATTTATCTATTATATTTATGAATAATTCATAATAATTGTAATTGGTGTTGTTTATTAAAAAATAATGTAAAAAATATGAATTTACGAGAGCTTATTTCTCTTTTGTCTTTCTCATTAATTTTAGTTTTTAACTCATTATTTGGGCAATCAAATTCTAATGAGTATAACTTCGTTTCTATAAATGAAGATATAACACAAAGTGCCATAACTTCTATTTACAAAGATTCAGAGGGTTTTATCTGGATTACAACTTATGGTGATGGAATTGTAAGGTATAATAGTGTAGACTTTAAGAAATATAATCAAGGGCAAAAAAATACAGATAAAAGATCTTTAAACAGCTCTATAGTTTTTACAATATTTCAAGATTTTCAAAAAAATATATGGGCTGGAACTCAACTCGGTTTAAATATTTATAATAATAAACTAGATAAGTTTGAGAATATAGATTTAGATGGTAAAAAACAAAAATTTGCCATACATGCAATTACAGAGTACGACGAAAACACCTTACTTCTTGGTACTCACGAAAATGGATTACATAAACTTGATAAGAATACACTTGAATCAAAATTAATAAAATATCAAGAAAAAAAATCCTTAAAAAACCTTCAAATTAATACAATTATTAAATCTTCTAATGGTCGTTTTTTAATTGGAACTAATCATGGATTGTTGACATTTGATCCCTATGACGAAATTCTTAAATTAGCAAAATTTAATACAGAAAAAGGATATGAAACTATAGGTAAACCTATAGAATCTATGGTAAAAGGACAAGATAATTCTATTTGGATTGGGACTTCTTCATCCGGACTTTATAAAATAACTAATAGTAATGATATTTATAGTATTGAAAAGTTTTCTATAACTCGAAAAAGAATATTGTCTTTAGCCGAAAAAACAAATGGAAATATTTTATGTGGAACAGAAAATGATGGTCTTTTTGAAATTAATTACAAAACAAAAAAAATTATAAACTATCAACAAGAAAAGCTA
>CALKFR010000040.1 GCA_938084555.1 uncultured Flavobacteriaceae bacterium
ATTGTACATGTACCTATAAAAATTGTTGAGTTTTTAATTCCTGTTACCATATGTATTACCGGGATTTTTAATATTTTAAGGCTGTCAAATCCTTCAAATGGAAAACAAAAAACGATGTTCTCATTCGCATTATTTTTTGGATTAATTCATGGTTTAGGTTTTTCAAATTATTTTAGATTACTCATTGGAAAAGAAGACGATAAAATTTTACCTTTGATAGAGTTTGCAATAGGAATTGAGGCTGCTCAAATAATAATTGTGTTATGCATTTTAATACTCGGAATGTTACTACAAAATATTTTTAGGGTCAGTAAAAGAGATTGGGTATTGGTTGGTTCTTCTATTGTTATAGGAATTGCCTTTCCGATGATCATAGAAAGAATATTTTGGTAAATTATTAACGCATTCATTTTTTAAATCTTACTATTTTTAGTTCATGAACACTAAACAACATAAATACGATATTGCCTATTTAAAGATGGCGCTTGAATGGGCAAAATTATCGCATTGCAAAAGAAAGCAGGTAGGAGCTCTAATTGTTAAAGACAGAATGATTATTTCAGACGGATTTAATGGAACTCCTTCAGGCTTTAATAATTGTTGTGAAGATGAAAGTGGAATAACTAAATGGGAGGTACTTCATGCAGAAGCCAATGCCATACTAAAAGTAGCTTCCTCAACACAATCTGCCTCTGAAGCAACCTTATATATCACCTTATCACCTTGTCAGCAATGCAGTAAACTTATTCATCAAGCAGGAATTACTCGTGTAGTTTATTCTAAAGAGTATAAAGACACCTCAGGTATTCAATTTTTAGAAAAAGCAGGAGTAGAAACTCAATATTTACCAGTAGATGACCAAAAATAATTTCCCAATTTATCTCTCATTAGCAACTATTTTTGGTGTTTTAATAGGAATCTTCGTGAATGGGAACAATAGCGAGTTTTCTTTAAATTCTAATACTAAAAACGAAGCAAAAATAAGGCGGCTAATGGATTATATAGATCAAAACTATGTAGATACCATAAATACCTCTAACTTGCTAGATGAAGCCATCTCAGACATGTTAGATAAGCTTGATCCTCACTCTGCTTATATTCCAAAAGAAAACTTACAAGATATACAAGAGAGAATGCAGGGAAAATTTGTTGGTATAGGGATACAATTCAGAATTATCAATGACTCTGTAACTGTGGTAGAACCCATTAAAGGAGGGCCAAGTATTAAAGCTGGTATTAAAGCTGGTGACAGAATACTTATAGCAGGTAAGGATACTTTATCTGGGAAAAAATTAAATGCTAACGATATCCCAAGATTTCTAAAGGGTGCCTCAGGTACAGATGTAAATTTACAGATGTATAGAAAGACTAATGATTCATTATTTAATCTTCTTGTAACCCGAGGTGATGTAAATATTAAAAGTGTAGACCTCTCTTACATGATAAATAATCATATTGGATACATTAAACTAGATCGATTTGCAAGGAATAGTTATCGAGAATTTAAATCGGCTCTAAAGAAACTAACAAATTTAGGTATGGAGGATTTGGTTCTTGATTTAAGAGGTAATGGCGGTGGGTTTATAGACATTGCTAACGACATTGTTGATGAATTTTTAGAAGACGATACCCTTATTGTATTTACCAAAAATAATAAAGGCCAAATTGAAGAATATTTCGCAACAAATGGTGGTGCTTTTGAAAAGGGGAAGCTTTATGTTTTAATTGATGAAAACTCTGCCTCTGCCTCAGAAATTGTTGCCGGAGCCTTACAAGACAACGATAAGGGCACTATCATAGGAAGACGCTCCTTTGGAAAAGGATTAGTTCAGGTAGAAATGGAGTTAGGAGATGGTTCTGCAGTTCGATTAACCACTGCTAGGTACTACACCCCAACAGGAAGATCTATACAGAAACCATACACTAGAAATGGAGATTTAAATTATAGTAAAGATTATCAAAAAAGACTTTTAAGCGGAGAATTACTATATAGAGATAGTATTCAAATTAATGATACTCTCCGATATAAAACACCAAAAGGAAAATATGTATATGGGGGTGGAGGAATAATCCCAGATATTTTTGTAGGTATAGACACAACCGGATATTTGAATACCTTTTTATTTAACAGTATTACTAACTTTTCTTTTGACTATGTAGATAAAAATAGGAAGTCCCTTAACGCTCGTTGGACACTAGATCAGTTTCTAACTAGTTTTGACAAAGACAATGCTGTTATAGATGCATATTTAGATTTGCTCCCTTATAAGGGTGTTAAAACAGATAAAATAACTTCACATTCAACGAATTTAAAAGCAAAAATTAAAACCTATCTAAAAGCAACTATTGCAAGAGAGATTTTTGGAGACGAAGGGTTTTACAGAAGTATTCAAAAAGATGATACCATGCTTCAAAAAGTGTTAGAATTGGATGCTAACAAAGAATAGTGTTACTTTGCACCTCATGACTACCATTACTACATCAGCAAATAAAAAAATATACTTTGCATCTGATCAACATCTAGGAGCTCCAACAGCTGAGGCTAGTCTTCCCAGAGAAAGAAAATTTGTAGCTTGGCTAGATAGTATAAAAGAAGATGCTGGAGTTGTCTTTTTATTAGGAGATTTATTTGATTTTTGGTTTGAATATAAGGCTGTAGTACCTAAGGGTTTTGTTAGAGTTTTAGGTAAACTTGCAGAGCTTAAAGATGCTGGAATAGATATTTACTTCTTTGTAGGAAATCATGATTTATGGATGCGTGATTATTTTCAAAAAGAATTAAACATCCCGGTATTTCATGAGCCACAAGAGTTTGAAATAAATGAAAAACTCTTTCTTATTGGTCATGGAGACGGATTAGGTCCTGGAGACCATGGATACAAACGCATGAAAAAAGTATTTACCTTTCCGTTTTTTAAATGGCTTTTTAGATGGCTTCATCCAGATATTGGAGTTCGGTTAGGACATTATTTTTCTGTTAAGAATAAATTGATTTCTGGAGATGAAGATGCTCGTTTTTTAGGTGAAGAAAATGAGTGGTTAGTTCAATACTCTAGAAAAAAGCTGATAGAAAAACATTACGACTTTTTTATTTTTGGTCATAGACATCTTCCTTTAGAAATTAACTTAAATAACGATAGCACCTATATTAATCTTGGAGATTGGATACAATACTTTACTTATGGAGAGTTTATGAAAACCTTTAAATTAAAAAAATTCTAGGTCAACTCTTTTGTGAATTTAATCAACTGATGAACCCCCCTATATACACTAGGACAGTTCTCTTGAACGAAAGATCTATCAATTTCTGTATCATGTTGTGTGAGATTCATCAAGTAATCTCCATCAAAATCAACAAAAGCCAAACGGAAAAATAATTCAGTTTCTTTAAATCCAAAATCTGATCCTGGCAATAACGCTACGTCATAATTTTCTAACAAATAATGCGCTAATTCTATACTTGTATGAATGTTTAAGGATTGAATTGCTTCTTTAAAGGTCTCAAAACCAATCATCATATAAAATGCCCCTTGGGATTGAGTACATTGAATCTTGTTATTTGAAAATTCATCAAAAATGAATGCTGAAATTCCATGTAAGATTTTTGAAGATATGTTTACATAGTCTTTTAATTCGTTTGCATATTCGTATGCTTTGACCCCAGCAAATTGGATAGGTGATGATACGCAGCTAAAGGTTTCGCTAAACAATGAACGATAAACTAAAGACAGTGATGCCAATTCTTCTGGTAAAGACATAAACCCTAGGCGATATCCTCCTGCAGAAAAAACCTTACTCATACCTCCAAAAATAAGCGTCCCTTCAGGATAAAACTTTGAAATACTAGGAGAAAAATCATTATTAAAATTAATTTGAGAATAAATTTCGTCAGAAAATACAATCACCTGATATTTTTTACAAACTTTTGCAAGAGACGCATACTCATCTTCTGTATAGACAGCTCCTGTTGGATTGTTGGGAGAATTAAGAATTACTATGTGTTCTTGCTGATTGCTTTGTTTTAAATAAGCTTCTAAGGTTTCTGCAGTTAATTTAAACTGGTTTTCTAGCTTGGTTTCAAGAATGGTATAACTGCCACCTTTCGATTTAATTTGAGGAATATAACTTACCCAACTCCCTTTTGGAATTAGATACTCTCCCTCAAAAATTAAAATAGATTGATATAAAAGTTCTTTACTCCCAGGACCAATAAAAATATGTGAAGCGTTTCTATCAATACCTTGATTATTTAGAAGGAATTTAGATACTTGCTCTGTCAATGCTAGCAATCCTTTGACAGGGAGATAATGATTATTTGTAGCATATTTTTTAAGCTCCTCAACAATGGATTTATGAATAGGAAAAGGGGATTGCCCAAAGCCAAAATGAGTTATCATTTTCCCATGTTTTCGAAGTTCTATAACCTTTTCATTAATTAATAAGGTAGCAGAAGGTTTTAATTCTGAAATATTTTGATTGATTCTCATAGGGGAAAAATAAAAAAAAGAGACCTATTAGGTCTCTTTTTTTTATAAAAAGTTATGCACTTTTATTATGATGGATCTTCTGTATACATTATATAAGACACGTTTCCATTTGAATCAGTACTTTTAGTAAACCATAATTGCCAACCAAAATCTTCTGCATTTATAGTAAAATTAAAAGTTCCTC
>CALKFR010000041.1 GCA_938084555.1 uncultured Flavobacteriaceae bacterium
TTCAAAAAAATATTAGCATTCAATTACATAAAGGTGAATTGGTAGGTATTTTAGGTAAAAATGGAATTGGTAAATCTACGCTATTAAGAACACTTACAAGAGTACAAGATGCTATTTCAGGAGAAGTTTTCATTCAGGGAAAAAATATCCAAGCTTACAGTCTTAAAGAATTGTCTAGTCTAATTAGCCTTGTGCTTACCGAACGTTTACCAGAGAGTCAATTAACTGTTTATGAACTAGTTGCTCTAGGAAGGCAACCTTACACAAATTGGATTGGAAGATTAGAAAAAAAAGATAAAGAAAAAATCAACTGGGCTTTAGAACAAACAGAAACGATATCCTTAGCGAACAGGCATTTTAATGAATTAAGTGACGGACAATTGCAACGCGTTTTGATAGCAAGAGCGTTAGCTCAAGACACTCAAATTATCCTATTAGATGAACCCACAGCTCATCTAGACATGCATCATACTATCAAAATCTTCAAACTACTAAAAAAACTTTCAAAAAAAACTAATAAAACGATTATCATAACTACTCATGAAGTAAATTTAGCTATCAATTCTGCTGATCAACTAATTTTATTAACAGATAAAGAAGTAGTAGCTGGAAATAAAAAAGTACTCATTGAAAGCAATTCTTTTGATCAACTATTTTCATCTGAAATTGTTAAGTTTAACTCTAGTTTAGAACAGTTTATCGTAACAAAAGATTCATGATTTTCCAGATAGTTGATTTATTTACTAATGTAAAATTTTGAAAAGTAATTCTTTTAAAATATCTCTATGAGTTTGGTTTGCACCTACTCCTTTACTTTTTATATCTGCATCTCTTAATATTGAGATAATTTGAGAAACCTTACGCATAGGATAATTCCTCGCGGCAGTTACATAATCTGTTACAAAAAAAGGTCTGATGCCTAAGGATTTGGCTACCTGATCTCTAGATTTGTTCTGTAACCCGTGATAAATTAAGAGTTGAGTAAAAAAACTATTTAGTAATGAAATAGTCATAACTAGTGGATTACTCTTTGGATTTTGTGCAAAATACTGTATAATCTGATTGGCTTTTATAATATTTTTCTCTCCTACAGCTTTTCGCAATTCAAAATTATTAAAGTCTTTAGAAATTCCAATATTATCCTCTATGTGTTCAGGTGTAATAATAGTATTTTGAGGAAAAATTGTAATAAGTTTTTCTAATTCATTATTAATTTTACTTAAATCTGTTCCTAAAAAATCTACCAACATTTGAGCAGCCTTGGGTTCTACTTGATAATTTTTACCTCCGAGCACTCTTCTTATCCAATCTGCAACTTGATTATCATACAAGCGTTTACTTTCAAATACTAATCCTATTTTATGAATAGCTTTATACAAATTTTTTCTTCTATCAAGTTTCTTATACTTATAATTTAAAACTAATACTGTAGATAGTTGAGGGTTGTTAGCATAGGAAACTAACTTTTCTATAGTTCTGCTTAAATCTTGAGCTTCTTTTACAATGATTACCTGCTTATCAGCCATCATTGGAAAACGCTTAGCAGCTCCTATAATATCTTCAATAGAAACATCTCTCCCATACATCACTGTTTGATTAAAGCCTTTTTCATCCTCCTTTAAAATATTTTCTTCTATAAAATCAGAAATCTTATCTATATAATAGGATTCTTCACCCATTAAAAAATAGATAGGCTTCACTGCTCCATTTTTAATATCAGAAACTATTTGATTTATTTCATTCATATGATACCTACTAGGAAGTGTAAACTATTAACCTAGTTTTTACTACATTTAACCCTATGCAAAAACTGAATTTTCCATCTTATGCATTTGAACTCAAATCTAGCGAAAATAAGACACTTATTTTTGATATTGTAAGAAAAAAATATGTGATTTTAACTCCTGAAGAATGGGTAAGACAGCATGTAGTTCATTTCTTGCTTAAAGAAAAAAACTATCCTATTTCTTTAATTGCAGTAGAAAAACAAATCAAAATAAACAAAAGAGTTAAAAGAACTGATATTGTAGTTTACAATAAACAAGGTACTCCAGAATTATTAATAGAATGTAAAGCTCCTAATGTAAAAATAACACAAACTACTTTCGATCAAATTGCACGATATAACCTCTCGGCTAATTCAAATTATTTAATGGTGACCAATGGACTAGATAATTACTACTGCAAAATAGATATAGCCAATGAAACTTATATTTTTTTAAAGGACATTCCTCAATATTTACTTTAATGAACTCAATTATTTAACCTAAATCAATTTAAGTTTAATTACAGTTAGAAATAATATCATCAGCTGAAGGATTGGATAAATTTCCAATAAAAATAATATTTCCACTATTCCCGTTTGTAAATAAATTATTTAAAGCACAAAAACCACAACTTTATCTCGTATTTAGTAATGAGATTCATTCAGATATACTAGATTTGTAAACTTGAAAACAGCCATAGTCATATTAAATTGGAACGGTAGAAAACTATTAGAACAATTTTTACCCTCAATTGTTAATTTTAGTTCGGAATTAGCTGATATCTATGTTGCAGATAATGCAAGTACAGACAATTCTATAACTTTTATAAAAGAATTTTTTCCTTCAGTACATATTGTAGAAAATACTACTAATGGTGGTTATGCTAAAGGATATAATGATGCTTTAAAAAGTATTGATGCTAAGATCTATTGTTTGATAAACTCTGATATTGAAGTCTCTAAAAATTGGATACCTCCTATTTTAGAAGTTTTTAGTAAAGAGGAAAATACCGCTATAATTCAACCAAAAATACTTGATTATACGAGAAAAGACACTTTTGAGTATGCTGGGGCTGGTGGAGGATTCTTAGATTTATATGGGTATCCTTATTGTAGGGGGCGTGTATTTAATGATTTGGAAAAAGACACAAAACAATATGACGATACAACAGAAATCTTTTGGGCATCAGGTGCTTGCTTTTTTATAAGGTCTGAAGTATATCATCTTTTAAATGGATTTGATGAGGATTATTTTGCGCACCAGGAAGAAGTAGATTTATGTTGGAGAGCACAAAATGAGGGTTTTGATGTAAAATATGTTGGGTTATCTTCTGTATACCATTTAGGCGGAGCTACACTTCAAGAAACGAATCCCCAAAAAACATTTTTAAACTTTAGAAATAGTTTACTCAATGTCATAAAGAATGTTCCTAAACAATGGTTCTTGTTTGTTGTTTTTTCACGATTAGTTCTTGATGGAGTTGCAGGTATCAAGTTTATAATAGAGTTTAGACCCATACATACATGGGCTATTCTAAGAGCTCATCTGAGTGTGTATAAAAATTTTCATACATTTTTACAGAAAAGAAAAAGGCTGCAAAAAAAGTATGACTATAACCTACATACAAGTATTGTTTGGCAATATTTTATTTTAAGAAGAAGAAAATTTAAAAATCTTCGCTAGAAGCCTACAGGATATCTAAACTACCCCTTCCCTCTCTAATTACAACTGGCTCAGCTTTTGTTAGATCTATAATTGTTGAAGCATGATTGTCTCCAAAACCACCATCTATAACCCCATCCACCAAATGTTGCCATTTTTCAAATATCAACTCTGGATCTGTAGTATATTCTAATACATCATCTTCATCATGAATAGATGTCGATATAATTGGGTTTCCTAATTCCTCAACTATGGCTCTTGTTATAGAATTATCAGGAATTCTAATTCCAACTGTTTTTTTCTTTTTAAAAACTTTAGGTAAAAATTTACTACCCGGAAGAATGAAAGTATAGGGACCAGGTAATGCTCTTTTGAGTAGCTTATATGTTGGTGTATCAATTTGCTTTACATAATCAGAAAGATGGCTTAAATCATTGCAAATGAATGAAAAATTAGCTTTCTCCACCTTAATTCCTTTTATTCTTGCAATCTTTTCTACAGCTTTTACATTTGTGATATCACAACCAAGGCCATAAATTGTATCTGTTGGATAAATAATAAGACCTCCTCTTTTTAAAATATCTACCACTTTGTTAATTACCCTAGCATTCGGATTTTTCTTATAAATTTTAACAAAAAATGCCATAGAAATTTTTTAAAATGCCTAATATTAAATTATGATTTCAAGTTACTATTTAATTTTTATCCACTAATCTAAAACCTTCACCATGAATATTTAAAATTTCTACAGAAGCATCATCTTTTAAGTATTTTCTTAGTTTTGCGATATACACATCCATACTTCTTGATGTAAAGTAGTTATCATCTCTCCATATTTTTGTTAGTGCCAGCTCTCTTGGCATTAAATCATTTTTGTGTAATGCTAGCATACGTAACAGCTTGCTTTCTTTAGGTGATAATTTTTGTGGTTCATTTTCCCCTACGGAAAGATGACGCAACTTGGAGTTAAAGAAAAAGCCGCCAATATTAAATTCAAATTGCTCATTTTCAGGAATAGTATCTAATTCCTTTCTTTGTAAAATTGCTTTAATTTTAAAAAGAAGAACCTCTGAATCAAATGGTTTGTTTAAATAGTCATCAGCACCTACTTGATAACCTTTCAAAACATCTTCTTTTAGTGTTTTTGCAGTTAAAAATATAATTGGGATTTCTTTGTTTTTAGATCGAATGTCTTGCGCTAAAGAAAAACCATCCTTTCGAGGCATCATTACATCTAAAATACAGAGATCGAAATCATTATTTTTAAACATAATTAAACCTTCAATACCATCTTTGGCATGAGTTACATTGTAATCATTTAATGCTAAATAATCTTTTAATACTGTTCCAAAATTTGGATCATCTTCTACTAATAAAATTTTTTTACTTCCCATGTCTTTTTTTTATATTAATGGTAACTTAATTGTGAATGTACTTCCTTTTTCTTTTTCACTATCAACAAAAACCGTTCCGTGATGAATGTCAATAATTTCTTTAACGTAGGCCAAGCCTAAACCATGGCCTTTAACGTCATGAATATTTCCTTTTTGTTCTCTATAGAATTTATCAAAAATATGTTTTTGAACATTTTTACTCATGCCTATTCCTTTATCTTTAATTTTAATCAATAAGTTGTTATTTGTGCTTTCAGTAAAAACGTCGATTTTTGGATGGTCTTCGGAATATTTTAATGCATTTTCTAGAATATTCACCAAAACATTTGTCATGTGAAACTGATTAACTAAACTCTCTGACTGAATTGCTTCAAGGTGAGTAGTTATTGTACCCTTTTTATCTAGTGTAAGAAGATTTACATGCGAAATAGCATCTTCAATTACATCATGTAAGTCTGTTGCTTCAGTATTTATTTCAATTTGATTTTTCTCCAATCTAGAAATTCTTAGTACATTTTCTACTTGACCATGCATCCTTTTATTTTCATCACGAATCATTTTTATATAACGAAGAACCTTATCTTGATCATTAATAATTTTTGGATTTTTTATTGAATCCAATGCAAGATTTATAGTGGCTATAGGAGTTTTAAATTCATGAGTCATATTGTTGATGAAATCGGTCTTTATTTCGGATATTTTTTTCTGTTTTACTAATTGATAAAGAGAGCTAGAGAAAGCAATAACAATGATGAAAATGAAAAAGAGTGACAATAATAAGATGTATGAAATGTCTGATAAGATGTGTTTATTTTTATCTGGAAAATCTATATATAAAGTAAAATTACTGATACCTTCGTTATTTATAAATAAAGGGTAGCTTTGACTTTTCTCTGGATTAATAGTGTAGTATCCAGATTTAAGCTTTGTAGCTAAATCGTTATTATATACTCCATATTTATAATTTATATTAATGTTATTTTTCTTTAATTCTTCATTTAAAATGAGATTTAATTCTCTATTGTTAATTCTTTCTTCTATTGGAAATGTCTTCTTATAAAATTCCTTAAATACGTCGGAAAGTAATTTTCTGTCTAAATTCTCATCATCTATGGTTGATATTTTTTTTTCATTAAAAACAGTCTTAAACTCATTATCACCAGCAATTAAAGTCCCTTTAAAAAAATCTCTTTTCTTAGTAAGTCTTTTAACCACAATTGAATCATTATCATAAAAACCATTTTTTTCCAATATGTCTAAAACGGGTATTTTGAAATCTTCCTCTATAATTGTTGTACCAAAAGAAAAACGACTTTTACTAGTAGTATCTATTTGTTGAATTAAAAAGTTTTTAATTTGAGCTTTATTTAAAAACCTTCTTGTTTTTATAAAATTCTCTATTTTGTTGTAAAAGACAGCTTCTTCTTTTACTTCTAGACGTTCAGAAACCCTAGCCAGAGCTTTTTTTACATCACCCCTAAATTGAATGTTTTTACTTTCAATGGTATTGTTTATCCAATACAACTGAACTGCAACAATTCCTATTAAAGAAATGCTCATCAAAACTACTATTAAGACAAATATTTTTTTACCCATCACTCAAAAATAGGGTTATATAACGTGTTTATATTTGAATTTAACGTTGATTAACAAAAGAACTTAAGTATTTAAGTAAATTTTAACAAAAAATGGGAGTTTCATTAAAAATAAAATTGATTTTGTGTTAAAATATTAAATATTTTTTTAATTTTTAACATTGTTTCTTTTTTATCAATATTTTTAATAGAATAATTTGATAATAAATTTCTCTTAGTGTCTGACCATTGATTTTTAATAATAGCTTTAACATGGTTTTCAGATACCTTATCCCTTGCTGTAACTCTTTTAATTCTTAGATACTCTGGAGCATTTATTGAAATGATTATATGACATAATAAATCACTATTTGTTTCAAATAAAATTGCATTTTCATATAAAATTAGTGTATTTTTTTTTTGACTTTTTACGAAATTATCAAAATGAATTTTAACTTCTGGATG
Source organism: uncultured Flavobacteriaceae bacterium (assembly GCA_938084555.1). Lineage (GTDB taxonomy): Bacteria > Bacteroidota > Bacteroidia > Flavobacteriales > Flavobacteriaceae > Polaribacter. The sequence goes on from CALKFR010000041.1 coordinate 6,862, forward strand.
AATAATCCTATTTAACTTCGCTAACAAAATTGTATCTTTAAAAACCAATTCAGAAATATATTTTCGGTTTAATTTGTTATCATGATAACTTTTTTCTCCGAATACGTCAATGATTTTATTTTTAATTACAGTGGAATTATTAATCAAATGTTTAGCAACTTCATCAGCATGATAGTAGGCTGTATTATTTAAGGAACATATTTCTTGAGCTACTATGGATTTACCACTACCTATACCACCTGTAATTCCGATTATCATATTATTTATTAATTATAAAATCAATTTTTAAAGGAGCTATTCTAATATTTCTAACTAATGATGAACTTTCAACAAGTTGTGGGATCAAATAGGGCAAATTATTAACTTTTGACATATTGTAATCACATTCAATTAAAAAAGCTGAACTCGATACTTTATTAAAATTAGAAAGCGCTACTTTGTAAGTAACTTTTACAAGTTTTGGAAAAGTACTAATTGATGAGTTATTTGGCGAATTTATTAAAGTTAAAGGAACCTCTACTTCACCTTCAGTAAACTCTTCAACAATAGCAGAAATTTCAATTTTATCTTGTTGAGTTCTAATATTTGACTCCTTAGAAAAATTTTCAATACTAATGATTTCTTTAATAGAAGAATTTAATTGTTTTTTTTGAAAAAGAGTTGTAGAAACAAAAGAGATGGTATCCAATATGGATTCTGGACCTTTTATTAGTATTGAATCAGGATTAATACTAATGGTTTCTTTTAATTCGTAACCTTCTGCAAAAGTAAGATCTGATCGTAAATTAACTGGGATTTTTTTAACCTTCAATAGTCCCAAATTAAACAGAATTGAATCCTTTATAAAGTGATCTATCTCAATACCTTTTATCATTTGCTTTTGAACCGCTAATTTTTGCTGAGAGATTAATAAATAATAATCAGTTAAAGATTTATAATAAATGTTAGAGGCATCAATTTCAAGTTTATTGGGTGAAATTTTTTCAGAAATTAGTTTAAATCCTGAAGTTTTAACATGTATTTCGATAAAATTTAAAGGATTCTCCTGAAGTAATTTATTGTCTGGTAAGTTGCTGTAAGTTACAGGGAATTTGATAGTTCCCTCATATTCTTTTGATAATTTAGTCATAAACCAAAAAATAACTGAAAGCAGAAAAAACAAAATAAATGAATAATACATTTTATTAATTCCCGAATTATTTTGGATCATTACTAATATATTTTATTGCAAGCTAATTAATCTAAGTTCAAAGACAAAATTAAGCACAAAAAAAGTGAGCTTGAAGGTAGCTCACTTATATAGCTTTTATTATAACAATTGTACTTATTTCTTTGCTGCAGCTGGAGCAAACTTTCTACTTAATTCAACAGAAATAGCAGCTTGTTCGAATTTTATTTTTCCTGCGCCAGTTTCAATAGTAACCGTTCCATCTTTTCCATTCATTTCAGTTAATTTCCCATGAATACCACTTGAAGTTACTACTCTTGAACCCTTCTTTAATTCAGATATAAACTTTTTTTCTTTTTCTGTTTTGAGGTAATATCATAAACAAATAAAAAACCGCTAAAAGAGCTGCCATTGGCAACATCATACTTCCAAAACCTTCAGAAGGAGTTGTAGTTTGTAATATTATATTTTGAACCATTTTTATTTTTTTGGAGTTGAAGGTGTCTTAGGTGTTACAGACCCTTTTAATCTTAGCACTTCCCTACCTCGAGCAGTGTTTGTAAATAAAGTTAGTGTTTTAGCTTGTCTATTAGGCTTTCCAGCTGTATTAAAATTAGCTAATAACTCTGCTGAATCTCCAGGCTTTATTGGGTCCTTAGGCCACACAGGAACAGTACAACCACAAGATGCTTGAACATTGGATATTATTAAATCTGTCTTGCCTGAATTAGTAACCACGTACTTCGCTTCTACAATCTCTCCCTCGTTTACAGTACCAAAATCATATTCAGTGATATCAAATTTAATTTCAGCTGCTCCTTTACTGATTTCTACATCTCTCTTTTTTGCAGTTTCCAAATTTTCCTTCTTTACTTTTACAGAGGCACTTTCTTTATTACAAGAAATAATAAAAACAACTGATAATGACAAAATGAGTGGAAATAATAGTTTTTTCATGATGATATTTAAATTTTTGTAAAAATAATAAATTATAATAATCCTCGCCCAACTTTGACAAGTTTTTTATCTTTTTCAAACTCTCTAGAGAGCTTGTCCAATACGCCATTGACAAAGTAACTACTTTTTTCAGAAGAATAATCTTTAGCAATTTCTATATATTCATTAATGGTAACCTTTGTAGGTATCATAGGGAAATTCAAAAATTCACATACTCCCATCTTGATGAGAATCATATCCATATCAGCTATTCTATCAGACTCCCAATTTGGGGTATGAATTTTGATATCGTTTTCAAAAGTATGATGATTTAAAATCACTTTTTTGAATAATTCTGACACAAAATCTGAATCATCTTTGTTCTTATAAAGATGCCCTAGGGTAAATGGACTAGTTTCTTTTTGTTTTTTTAGTGATCTTAAAACCCAAGTGTTAACAAAAGGAATATCATCTACCCATGTAATATTTTCATCTTCAAAATATTCCGCAAGTTGTGAACTTGGAGCAATAATGTCTGTAAAAAAATCAATCACAAAAGTTTTATCAACAGAAAAACAATTGTCTTCCAAACTCAAATAGTTAGTATATAGATTGCTCTTTCTTAATTTATCCCAAATAATCTTTACATATTCATCATTTATAGACCAATTATTTAGGTTTTGAGTCTCAATGTGTAGAGATAATGAACTACTTTCAGCAATTTTCTTTATTAATTTATTTTCTACAAATTTCCTATTAGGAGATAAATCCTCATCAGTTACTAAATGTTTTTTTTTAGAAATTTCCTGTTTTTGCTGAGCTAACTTTTGAACCTCAACCAGAAGTGTAAGGAGTAAAACATATAAATCAAACATTTTTTTAATGCTAAATTTTATAAATTTTTCTTCTTTTACAATATCATCATCATGAGATTTAATCATAGCAAAGACTGATTGCATTACCTTAACTCGAATATGTCTTCTGTTAATCATTTAAAGAACTTATTTTTAAAAAAAAGCGAAAGATAGACATCAGTCGCTTTGCAAAAATATAATTATTTCTTTAGGTGCATTAAGAGTTTCTCTCTTTTTTGTAATTATCTATTCTATTTTGTGCCATATTTAACGCAGCACTATGTGGAGTTAGGTTTTCTTTGTCTGAATATTTAAATATTTCGAGTGTAGTATTATAAATATTTTCAGTTTTCTTGAGACTTTCCTCTTTAGAATATCCTTTTAATTCTCCATAAACATTTATAATTCCACCTGCATTAATTAAAAAGTCAGGAGCGTACGCAATTCCCTTTTCTTTGAGCATTTTGCCATGCTTAACCTCGTCTGCTAGCTGATTATTGGCAGCCCCTGCGATAACTTTAGTATTTAACTGATGAATACTTTTATCATTAATTGTAGCGCCTAAAGCACATGGAGCATAAATATCAAGATCTAAATTGTAGATATCATTCCCTAAAACAACATTTGTATTGTATTTTTTTGACAATTCCTCCAAACGGGATTCATTAATGTCATTTATTATTACTTGAGCTCCTTCTTCTGTAATATATTTAACTAATGTTTCTCCAACATGCCCAACACCTTGCACTAGAATTTTTTTGCCTGCTAAATTTTCAGATCCAAATTTATATTTTGCAGCTGCTTTCATGCCCATATAAACTCCATATGCAGTAACTGGTGATGGATTTCCTGAACCACCCTTATGTTCAGAAATTCCTGTTACAAATGGAGTTACTTCTCTTATCACATCCATGTCTCTAGTTTCCATTCCAACATCTTCAGCAGTAATGTATTTTCCACTTAAAGAATTTACAAACTCACCAAACCTTCTCATCAATTTATCATTCTTTTGGGTTTTCGCATCTCCAATAATAACTGCCTTTCCACCTCCTAGGTTTAAACCAGTAATAGCAGACTTGTAGGTCATACCTCTAGACAAACGTAAAACATCATTTAATGCATGCCATTCACTTTGATAAGACCACATTCTAGTACCGCCCAAAGCAGGACCTAAAACTGTATTATGAATGCTAATAATTGCCTTTAAACCTGTATCTTTGTCGTTACAAAACACAATTTGTTCATGGCTATCAAAAGATAGTTGTCCAAATACAGGATCTTTTTTTAAGAAGTCAGTATCAATAATTTTTGATGTCATAGGTTAGCTTGGTAATTAAAATTTAATTTCTTGTGTAATTCTTAAAATATTATGGTCAAAAATACGATATCTTCAAATAACAACAAATTAATTGCCTTATTATTATAAATTATTTAATAATTAAATTCGCTAATAAAAAAATCAATGAAATCTTTAAGATATTTAGACAAGTATTTTATTAAGTACAAGTGGAGGCTTTTATTAGGTATTTTAATTACTGTTTTATCCAAAATATTAGCTCTTCAAATTCCAAAAATTATTGGAAGATCACTTAACTCTGTGGAGAGCTATATGAAAGGTGATATTCTAGACAAATCAATTGTAAAAGAGCATTTGTTATGGAATATTTTATTTATTGTAGGGGTATCAGTTTTAGCAGGGGTATTAACTTTCGCTATGCGTCAAATGATTATTGTTACATCCAGGTTAATTGAGTTTGATTTAAAAAACGAAATCTATAAGCAATATCAAAGGCTTTCAATAAATTTTTACAAAAAAAACAGAACAGGTGATTTAATGAATAGAATAAGTGAAGACGTATCTAAAGTTAGAATGTACTTTGGGCCTGCCATTATGTATTCTATGAATATGATTTTTTTGTTTATTGTGGGTTTTACACAAATGGTTAAAACAGATCCTATTTTAACCTTATACACACTTATTCCCTTTCCTATTTTATCGATTTCAATATTTTATATTAGCAAAATCATTAATAAAAGAAGTACAATAGTTCAAGAATATCTTTCAAGATTAACAACTTATAATCAAGAGTTTTTGTCTGGTATAAATGTTGTTAAATCATATGGAATAGAACCTATGGTCATAGAAGGGTTTGATGAACTAGCCAATAAAAGTAAAGAGAAAAATATAAGTCTACATAAAATTCAAGCACTGTTTTTTCCATTAATGATTTTATTAATTGGGGTAAGTAATTTAACTGTTATTTATGTAGGTGGAAAACAATACATAAACGGTGAAATTCCTATTGGGGTTATTGCAGAATTCATTTTGTATGTAAATATGTTAACTTGGCCTGTTGCAGTAGTAGGCTGGGTAACCTCAATGGTTCAACAAGCTGAAGCTTCTCAAAAAAGAATCAATGAATTCCTTGAAGAAGTCCCTGAAATACAAAATAACACAACCAAATCTTTTAAATTAAAAGGAGACATTGAATTCAAAAATGTTTCACTCACTTATGATGACACAAAAATAAAGGCCTTGAAAAATATTAGTTTTTCGATTAAAAAAGGTGAAACTATTGCTATTCTTGGTAAAACTGGATCCGGTAAATCTACTATTGTAAATTTATTAACCAGACTTTATGATGTTAACGAAGGAATAATCAAAATTGACAAAACGCCTATTAAAGATGTCAATTTGAATGATTTGAGAAATGAGATAGGTTTTGTTCCTCAAGACCCTTTTCTTTTTTCAGATTCTATTTCAAATAATATTAAATTTGGATTTGAAAAAGCAACAAAACAGGAAATTATATCTGCAGCAAGAAAAGCAGTTGTACATCAAAATATTGAAGAATTCAAGGACAAATACGATACAATTCTTGGAGAAAGAGGTGTTACTTTATCTGGAGGTCAAAAACAACGAATTTCAATTGCTCGAGCTATAATAAAAAATCCTAAAATACTAGTTTTTGATGATTGCCTATCTGCTGTTGATACAGAAACAGAAGAAAAGATATTAGCAAATTTAGAAAGTGTTTCTAAAGATAAAACAACTTTTATCATAAGTCATAGAGTGTCGTCAGTAAAAAATGCTGATAAAATTATCATTTTAGATGATGGAGAGATTATTCAGCAAGGATCTCATAATCAACTCTTAAATGAAAAAGGTTACTACAAAGAGTTATTTGAACAGCAACTTTTAGAAAAAGAAAACCAATAGTATATTTTGCCAAGTGAAATATTTTATTAGATTTGTTCTTGAAATTTAAAACAATAAACAAATTTTAAAGTTATGGGTGAAAGAGTTGAGCAAGAAGAAATATTTTCACAAGTATTAAGAGCAGGTAGAAGAACTTACTTTTTTGACGTTAGAGCAACAAAAGCAGAAGATTATTATTTAACAGTAACAGAAAGTAAAAAATTCACTCATGATGATGGCTCCTTTCATTATCAAAAACATAAAATCTATTTATATAAAGAAGATTTTAGTGATTTTAGAGAAATGCTAGCAAAAGCTACAGACTACATTCTTAACGAAAAAGGATCTGAAGTAATTAGCGAACGTCATCAAAAGGATTATAAAAAAGAAGAAGAACAGACGGATGAAGCTGAGAAAACTACAGAAAGTTTTACAGATGTAAGTTTCGATGATATCTAATAAATAACATTCAAATTCAATTTTAAAAAGCTATCAATTTATAAATTGATGGCTTTTTTTTACAATATACTCTTGATAGTATTTGTTTTTAGATGAGTTTCAAGCCATTCTTTTTCAGGAATACTATCTTCAGTTATACCTCCTCCTACATAAATTTTTGCAAAACTTTCTTCGATTTCAACACAGCGTAAATTCACAAAAAGTTCAGTTTCTAAATTATTATTAATCTCACCTAAAAATCCAGTATAAAATGTTCTATCATACTTTTCATTTTGTAGTATAAAAGATTTAGCCGCATCTTTGGGTAATCCGCAAACCGCTGGAGTAGGATGTAAAGTGTTTAATAGTTTTTTCAACTCAAACATTTCAATTTCTCCTCTAATATCAGCTTTGAGGTGAAGAAGATTACCGGCCTTTATTGTATGGGTTTCTGAAACAGAAAAGTTTTTTAATCTAATTCCATTTTTCTGGTCCTTTATCTGCGAAATAATATAATCTAGTACAAATTGATGTTCTTTTTTTTCTTTTTTGCCCCATGATGGTTTTAAATCTCCATTATAGTTTTGAGTACTTGCAAGTGCTGTAGTATGAAACTTTTTATTTTTTATAGTAACAAGTCTTTCTGGAGTTGCCCCCATCCATAAACCAACTTTTGGATGAAACCATACATAAACAAAAGCATTTTCATATTTTTTAAGTAATCTCTGAAAAACTTCTATCAAATTAAAAGAAGTTAGCTTCACGTTTTCTTTTCTGGAGAGTACCACTTTTTTAAATGAATTGTTTTTAATTGCATCTATACCTACTGAGACTAACTCTAAATGACTTTTTTTATCATCTAAATAAATATCGAACTTTTTTTTAGAAAATTTTACTGTACTCTTAACATAGGGTTCTTCAATAACTTCAAAGGCATTTTTTAAAAATATAATTGATGCTTTTTCATTATTAAAAGGTGCAAATAGAAATCCCTCATCCTGAAGTGATGTTGAATAACTCAATGAAGCATTTTTACCAAAATAAGCTTTTAACTTAGATTCTTTAGGTTTTTTGAAAGAGACAAAAGGAAGGCTATGATGATATGAAGCTGAAATTTTCTCAAAAATTAAACTCAAATGAAATATTTTAAATTATAATTTTATTTTTTATCTAAGATCATATTTGTCATTTTACAAACAGAAATTAATTGATCTTGTTCATCAACTATTCTCACCTCCCACAAATGAGTAGATCTTCCTTTGTGAATATTAGTAGCTGTGGCGTAAACCATCCCTTCTCTTTTACTCTTTAAATGATTAATGGTAAGTTCGATTCCATTAACTATTTGTTTTTCATGATCAATAAAAAAATTTGAAGCTGCACTACCAACAGATTCAGCCAAAGCTGCAGTAGCACCACCATGCAATTGACCATAAGGTTGATGAACTTTAAAAGTGACAGGCATTTTTGCAGTTAAATAATCTTCTCCAACATCAATATACTCAATATCAAGGGTTTCCATTAGAGTATTTTTAGAAGTAGTATTAAAAACACTTAAAATTTTACTTTTATCCATGCTATTTTGATTGTGACACAAAAATACACATAAAATATTGTAATTTTGCCTTATCAAAAACTGTAAAAAACATGTATAAAATTAGGATTGTTTTAGATTCTGAAGAAGATATCATCAGAACCGTTTTGGTTGACAATAATATAAGTTTAGAAATGCTACATCAAACAATAAACAAATCTTTCAATTTTGAAGGTTTTGAAATGGCTTCTTTTTACAGAACTGACAATGAATGGAATCAAGGAGAGGAGATTCCTTTGTTTGATATGTCTGAAACTGGAGTGGGAAATTCCATGCAAAATTCTTTTATCAATGAAATAATTCCAAATGTAGGAGATAAGTTAATTTATGTATATGATTTTTTAAAAATGTGGACATTTTATGTGGAAACCATAAATGTTACAACAACATCACAAAAAGATCTACCAAAAACAATTTTATCTGTAGGAGAAATCCCTAATGAAACTCCTGAAAAAGAATTTATAGCTGAAAAACCTGACAATGCTTTCAATGACGAATATGACGATGAATTTGAAGATGAATTTGAAAGTCTTGATGATATAGATTTTGATCAGTATTAAAAAGTGACCTCCTAAAAGTATTTATTTTAATTAATAAAAGATTGAGTTGCATTCTCTGTAACGAATCAAAAACACACTCGTCTTATTTATAAATTTAACAGATTACGATATTGGAAACAATTTTATCTATCAAAAATCTTGACAAAAAATTTGGTCGAGTTCATGCAGTAAATAACTTATCCTTTGATATACAAAAAGGTAATGTATATGGTATTTTAGGACCTAATGGTAGTGGTAAATCTACTACATTGGGAATTATTTTAAATGTTGTTAATAAAACCTCTGGAACATTTAGCTGGTTTGAAGGAAATCTTTCAACACATCAAGCCCTAAAAAAAGTTGGTGCTATCATAGAAAGGCCAAACTTCTATCCTTATATGACTGCAATTCAAAATTTATCCTTGATTTGTAAAATAAAAGATATATCAACAGAAAATATAAATGAAAAACTCAAAATTGTTAATCTCTTTGAAAGAAGAAATAGTAAATTCAAAACCTTTTCTTTAGGAATGAAACAAAGATTAGCTATTGCTTCTGCTCTTCTAAATAACCCTGAAATTTTAATATTAGATGAACCAACAAATGGTTTAGATCCACAAGGTATTCATGAAATCAGACAAATAATTCAGAAAATAGCAAAAGAAGGTACCACAATTTTACTCGCCTCTCATCTTTTAGATGAAGTTGAGAAAGTGTGTAGTCATGTGGTAGTTATTAGAGAAGGCATAAAATTATATAGTGGAAGAGTTAACGAAATGAGCATTTCTTATGGTTTATTTGAACTCAATACAAAGGAACCTAAAAATAAATTAATTTCTATTTTAAAAAACATCAGTAGCATAGGTTCTATTAAAGAAGAAGGTGATTTAGTTATTGCACATCTTTTAGAAGAGATGGAGTCCTCTGAGATAAATGCCTACTTATTTAAAAATGGAATATCAGTTTCTCATTTGGTAAAAAGAAAACCAAGCTTAGAGCAACAGTTTCTTGATTTAACCAATAATAATTAAATATAAAACTTTAGTATGTTAAGATTACTTGCCATAGAATTTCATAAATTTAAGTACAATAGTGCTAGTAAAATTTTAACCTTAATTTATTTTGGATTATTAACTTCTATTGCCCTTGTTGCTGCCATTAAATTTGATATAGGTGTTATTAAATTTCATTTGGCGGACATGGGTATTTTTAATTTTCCATACATATGGCACTTCAACACGTACATGGCGTCTATTTTTAAATTTTTTTTGTTGTTAGTTATAGTTTCAATGATTTCTAATGAATACAGTTACAAAACACTCAAACAAAACCTAATAGATGGTTTAAGCAAAAAAGAATTTATTTTATCTAAATTCTATACGGTTATTGCTTTATCAGGTATTTCAACATTTTTTGTCTTCATAGTCTCTTTAGTGTTAGGATTTATATATTCAGATTATAACGAATTTACCATTATCACAACAGGTCTTGATTACTTAATAGGTTTTTTCATTAAGCTAGTTGGGTTTTTTTCTTTTGGGCTTTTCTTTGGTTTTTTGGTAAAAAGATCTGCTTTTGCAGTTGGAGCTATGTTTGTATGGCTTATTCTAGAAAGTATTTTTAAAGGTTTCTTGTTTTATGTTTTTAGAGGTTCTGAGTCTGTTTCAGAAAGCGTTAATGAGGTAATGAGGTTTTTACCTTTTGAAGCCATGTCAAATTTAATTAAAGAACCCTTTTCTAGATTAGGTGCCGTAAGGTCTGTAGCAAGTTCTGTTGGAGAACAAATAAACAAAAGCTACGATGTTGAATTTTTAACTATAATAATAGTACTCGTTTGGATTTTCATCTTTATTTACGGTTCTTATGCATTATTAAAAAGAAGAGATTTATAACTAACCAATAAATGTTAATTTTTTAAAAATTAATTCATTTCATAGAACTTAATTTAATATTTATTTTATATTGGGAAAAATTAAATTTCCATGAATCTATGACAAAAAAAATATTATTTTTTTTTATGTTATTCTTGTTCCTCACTCAATATAACTATGGTCAAGAAAATAAAATCAAAATATCACCAAATAATCTTTCAGGAACATCATCAATTTTGTTAACCCTAGAAGAAAGAGGAGAATATAATTTGACTATAATAAATAAAACTGGAGAAAAAATCTTTATTAAGAAATTTGAGATTTTTGAAAAAAAATCTTATGCTTTTAAGCATGATTTTAAAAATTTTGATAAAGGAGATTATACTTTTGAGTTATCAAGCAAAAGAAAAATTATTGCTAACAAAAAATTTAGTAAAAATTGATGACCTTAAGAAGCCTTCTATTTGTTATATTAATATTTTTTAGCCCGATTGTTTTTTCACAAAATATAGCAGACTGTATTGATGCAGTTGCTGTTTGTGAGACAACTTCTGTAAATTATGAAGTTATAGGAATTGGTGATGTAAACGATTTACCAATTAACGAATCAGGCTGTTTGGGAGATGGTGGAGCTGGTACAGGAATTGAATCAAACTCTATATGGTTTCGTTTTAAAGCAGCAAGAAATGGTCAATTAGGGTTTAATATCATCCCTGATAATCCGACCGATGACTGGGATTTTGCAGTTTACGGTCCTGATGTTAGTTGTAATGACCTAGGAGATCCTGTAGGTTGGACAGGCCCAGGAGATTGTGGAATTTCAAATTATAATGCTGGAAATCCAAATGACGGTGGTCAAACTGGAGCTGGAGACCCTCCATCATTTCAAAGTGCTGCTTGGTATACTCCTTTCTTAGATCTCATAGAGGGTGAAGAATATCTATTATTAATTAATAGTTATAATGGAGGTAACGATTCGTTTACACTTGAATGGACAGGTAGATTAATTGATGATGGTTTAGGAAATCCTTTAGATTGCTCTATTGTTGTTGGAGATCTAGGACCTGATCAAGAGGTATGTGAAGGAGAAGTTATTACTTTAGATGGAACATCTCCCTCAACAACAGCTATCGGATATCAATGGTCTTTAGATACTGGAACTGGTTTTTCAGAGATCACAGGAGAAACTAATCCAATATATACAATTGATAATGATATATCAGGAATCTATAAAGTTGAAGTTACAGATGCAGACGGAAGTACTGACGATGATGAAGTTGAAATTAATTTTTATTCTCAGCCCACAATTATTCCACTTACAAATACCATCTATGAAGTATTTGACACAGATGGCACAGAGGATGGTTTTACATCCTTTGATTTAAGAGATTTATTTGATAATATTTTATTAGATGGACAGGATTCAGCCATTTATGGAGTACAATATTATCAAAGCCAAGCTGATGCTGATGCTAATGAAAACCCAATTCCTAATCCTGATAATTATACCAATATTCCTGATAATCCAGATTTAACAGACGATATTTATGCACGTGTTGTAACTATTGTTGCTCCAAACACATGTAATCCAGCCACTACTAGTTTTAAATTATTAGTAAATATTAATGAACCACCTATACTTTCATCAAATTTCAGAGGAGCATACTGTCCTTTAAGTGAAATTATAATTGCAGAAAATTTTACAATTACAGATCCTGATGATACAGGATTAGATTTTTTTACTATTCAAATATCCTCTGGATATTCTAATCCTGAAGATCTTTTAATCTTAACGGGCACACATCCAAATATAACATCCACATGGAATGCAACTGAAGGGAAATTGACATTAGAGCCGACTGCTCCTGCAGCTCAGATTCTTTACTCAGATCTTCAATTGGCTGTTAGAGAAGTTGCTTTTACAAGTACCGATGCAAACATCAGTGGAGAGCGTTTTTTTTCTTTTACCATAGGAGATGCAAATTATCTACCTTCCACAGATCACTTTTATATTTTTAAAGAAAATAATTTAGTAACATGGTCAGATGCTAAAATTCTTGCTGAAGCTTCTACTTATTATGGTTTACAAGGCTACCTAGTTACAATTTTATCAGAAGAAGAAAGTATCATCTCTGCTGAACAGATTACAGGTACTGGTTGGATAGGTGCTAGCGATGAAGATAATGAAGGAGAATGGAAATGGATGACGGGTCCAGAAACTGGAACCATATTTTGGAATGGTACTGCTGGAGGTGCTGCTCCACCGGGAATGTATGAAAATTGGAATACAGGTGAGCCTAATGAATTTCAAGGTGGTGAAGATTATGCCCATATTACAGCTGATGGTGTTGGTATAGATGGATCATGGAATGATTTGCCAGATGATACATCAGGACAACCAGTTGATTTTCAAGCTAAAGGTTATATTGTAGAATATGGGGGAACTCCAGGCGATCCCGTTTTAAATATTTCTACAAGCACCAGTATCTATATCCCTGAAATTACCGGCACTACTAATGACAGAACCTGTACCGGCGGAAGTGTATCCTTGTCAGCTACAGTAACTGAAGGAGAAATTTATTGGTATGATGCTCTTGTAGGTGGGAATCTTATATTTACTGGAGATACATTTAGTACACCACCGCTTACCAGTTCAACAACATATTATGTAGCTGCATCTCCAGAAGGATGCGCTACAACAGAAAGAATAGCAGTAGAAGCTATTGTAGACACCACTCCAGTTTTAATTCCGTCACCACTTGATATTAATCGTTGTGATGAGAACAGAGTTGGTTTTGTTAATTTCGATTTAATTGCTGATCAAACCCCTCAAATACTCAACAGCTTAGATCCAATTTTAAATCCAGACCTTACAGACTTTGAAGTACTGTATTTTGATACTCTTGCAGATGCAGAGGCTAATAACACTGC
>CALKFR010000042.1 GCA_938084555.1 uncultured Flavobacteriaceae bacterium
CATTAAGTTCTGTTCTTGAGAATTGGATGTCTTTATCATGAACTGATAATTTAAAAGTTCGGTTGGTAATGGTATTTTTAAAATTTACTAAGAAATGATCATCTGAACCAGTAGACATTGGTTCTGAAATCTTTTCTTTTAAGGCACCTGTTTCGCTGTAAAGATCTATATCTAAACTATTTGCTTTATCATCACTGGTAATTGATGATGATACATTATTGCTGGTTTCTAAATTCATAGTATAAGCTCCAGATTCGTTTCTACTTAACATAACTTTTCCAAATAATTCTGAACTTGGTTCTTCCAAGAATATAGAATCCTCCTGTGAACAGGATGAAAAAATAAGGCTAGTAATTAATACAAAAATTGTTAATGATAAATTTTTCATGATATTGATTTTAGGGTTTTATAAATAAATTTTTATTGCTTGTATTTTATATGAAGGTGTATAAGTTGTTATGTAAAAAAAAGTTTTAACATCACTTTATTTAAATAATATTATTTTTAACTGCATACATAGCTAAACCAATAGAATTCTTAACATTTGTTTTCTTAAGTAAACTTTTTCTGTAAGTATCTACTGTACTCTGACTTATATTTAATTTAGCTGCAATTTCGGGAGAACTATACTCGTCTGTTATTAACTTTAATACTTCTATTTCTCTTGGTGTTAAACTATTTAAAATTGTACTTTCAGGTCTTTTACCTGATTTAACATTTTTACCCGTGTAAAGTTTTATTAAATTATTTTTTATGGTATCACTAAAGTATTGGTCGCCTTTATGAACGGCATTGATAGCCTCAATAATGTGTAAACCAGCACTATCTTTAGAGAGAAAACCATTTGCTCCAAGATTGATCATCTCTTGAACTAATTTAACATCTTCATAGCTGGATAAAATAATAACCTTTTGAGTAATTTTCTTTTGCTTTAAAAATTTTAAAACCTCAATACCATCATATTCTGGCATGTTAATGTCTAAAATTAAGATATCAGCGCTATTAAATTGAATCCAATCAATGACTTGTTTTCCAGTCAAAGAATAACCTTCAACTTCAATATTATCGTCAGTATTAATAACAGCGATTATTCCTTCGATAAGAATTTTGTGATCATCGGCGATGTGAACTTTTATTGTATTTTTCATTTCAAACAAATTTATAGGAGTATATAAGCTTTTACAATACCCTAATGTAGTGAATTTTTACAATCCACATAAACAGGGATGTACATCTTTAATTCTAAGTGTTATTTTTGAACAGATGGTAAAAAAAACCAGGGTTGAAACCCTGGTTTATCGCATTAAATATACTAAAGTATTAGGTCTACCGTAATCTATCAACAGATTTTACAAGATCTTCGTCCTTTTTAATTGCCTTATTTGCTAAAACAACAAATAAAATAACAACAATAGGGATAAACATCCCAATACCTTTCTCAGAAGAAACTTCTCCAGGTATAGTTAGAGATAAATACATCAATATTCCTAGTAAAAAGAGATTGATCAAAATAATAATACGTCCAAGCACAAATTGCAACTCCCTATTTTTAAATTTAAAAATTGCAATAAATGCAATTAATGCTGTTATTAAAAAAAATACAGGAACTAATTTCGCTAAAAGAGACATTTCAGAAAATAAGTCTAAGGCATAAACCTCTTTTTTTGAATCTTCCCACAATTTAAAAATAAAAGGAAGCATCGCCGAAAGAATAAATACTATTATTAGGTAAATTGACTGTATTCTCTGTATCATCTATAATAAACGTAGTACAAAATTATCATTTATTTTTTTAAAAAGAAACTTAAACATATAAAATAATTGTATATATTTGCCTCAAGACAACTACACTAAATGTTAATTGTATAGTACTTTATACAATATTTATAAAATCAAAAACCTTAACAAATTCTTACACAAACTAAGAATATTAACTTAACTAAATATTTATGTTCGAAATTTCTGAACTAAAAGCAAAAACACTTGCTGATTTACAGCAAATAGCAAAATCTATTGGCTTAACTAAAACTAGTCAATTAAAAAAACTAGATCTAGTTTACCAAATTCTAGATATTCAAGCAGCAACCCCCATGAAAAAAGAAAAGAGCCCGGAAAACCCAAATTCAAGGGTTATCAAGCCAAAAAGGAAAAGGGTTGTAAAAAAAGTGGTCTCTGAGGAGAGCATTGCTAAAGAAATAACAAAACCAACTTCGGAAATTTTAGAAGAAAAATCTAATCTAGATTCGAACATTTCTGAAGAAAAACAAGTTAAAAAACCTGTTCATTCAGTGGATGGAATTGAAAAAAAGACTTCAACTAATGATTCGGTTGACAAGAACTCCTCCAACGAGGATAAACCCTCTCATAATAAGGCAAAACCTATTCATAAAAAGCAAAAACCACACAACAACAATAATAGAAACCAAAAAAATCAAAACCAACGTAACTCAAATAATGGGAACAAATACAAAGACCCTGACTTTGAATTTGATGGAATTATTGAAAGTGAGGGAGTATTAGAGATGATGCCTGATGGCTATGGTTTTTTACGTTCTTCAGACTATAATTATTTATCGTCTCCAGACGACATCTATGTATCTCAATCTCAAATTAAATTATTTGGGTTAAAGACTGGAGATACAGTAAGGGGTAATGTAAGACCACCTAAGGAAGGAGAGAAATATTTTCCTTTAATTAGAGTTTCTAAAATTAATGGATTAAATCCTAATATTGTTAGAGATCGTGTTTCGTTTGAACATTTAACTCCATTATTTCCAGAGCAAAAATTTAATTTAGCAGAAAAGGGGAGCTCTTTATCAACAAGAATTATTGATTTGTTTTCTCCAATAGGAAAAGGTCAACGTGGTATGATTGTGGCACAGCCAAAAACTGGTAAAACCATGTTATTAAAAGATGTTGCAAATGCTATAGCTGCAAATCATCCAGAAGTATATCAAATAGTGCTATTAATTGATGAACGTCCTGAAGAAGTTACAGACATGCAACGTAGTGTTCGTGGAGAGGTTGTAGCTTCAACCTTTGATGAACCAGCAGATAAACATGTTAAAGTTGCAAATATTGTACTAGAGAAAGCTAAACGATTAGTTGAATGTGGTCATGATGTAGTTATTTTACTAGACTCTATTACGCGTTTAGCCAGAGCATATAATACTGTTGCTCCTGCATCTGGTAAAATATTATCTGGTGGAATAGACGCAAATGCATTACACAAACCTAAGCGTTTCTTTGGTGCTGCTAGAAATATTGAAAATGGTGGTTCTTTAACAATCATTGCAACTGCTCTTACAGAAACCGGTTCTAAAATGGATGAAGTTATTTTTGAAGAATTTAAAGGAACTGGTAATATGGAATTGCAATTGGATAGAAATATTTCAAATAGAAGAATCTATCCTGCAATAGATCTTATCAAATCAAGTACTCGTAGAGATGATCTTTTATTAGATTCAAAAAATGTTCAACGTATGTGGGTATTAAGAAAATACCTAGCAGACATGAATCCTATTGAAGCCATGGAATTTATCAGTGACAAGGTTAAATTCTCTAAAAATAATGAAGAGTTTTTAATCTCTATGAATGGATAAACACGAAATGATATCATAAAAAAAACCGCTACAATTGTAGCGGTTTTTTTTATGTTGTTTAGAAACAATTTAATTATTGAACACCATGAAATGCAGCTCTATCATCTTGAACATCTGATGTGTTCTTTAGAGCATTAAATATAGTAGAAACTTTGTTTTTTCTTTCTTGAGCTATACGTTGTCTATAAGCATCATAGTTTGGTAAACTTGAAGCTTTTTCTTTTTTAGACAACACGAAGGCAAACACACCTTTGTCTCCAACAACTTTGGTATATAGTTGATTTTCTTTAGCGTAATACATAGCCCCTATAACTTTAGGTTCTGATCCTACTCCCGTCACCGATGGTGATTTTAATGAAGTATTATCTATTTTAATTAAAGAAACATTATTAGCAGAAGCAATATCATTTAATGAAGCACCTGTCATTTTTTCTTTGATAATTTCAGCTTTTTTCTCATTTAATAATTTAGGTTTAAGCCTATTAATTGCTTTTGAAGCACTAACCAAACCTTTTTTTGTTTTATTCGTTAACATGGCCACTACATATCCATTATTAACATCAAATCGTTGTATAGAACCTACTTTGGTATCACTGCCAAAAGCCCATGTTACTATTTGTCTTTGAGTTTCTAATATCCCAGGCACTCTCTCATCCATAATTCTCAAACCAACAGCAGGCTTAGATTGATATGAATTATCTTTTACCACATCATAAAAGTTTTTACCGTTTGAAGATATTTCTAGAGCAAATTTTTCTGCATTTAAAAAAGCAGTATTTTCTGTTTCCTGAGATGGAATGATTTCTTTACCAAAAGTAACCAGTTTTACTCCTTTTTGAGTATTCCTTTGTTCATCAATTCTAATTACATGATAACCAAATTTAGATTTTACAACACCTACTTTACCTCTTTTATTTTCAAACATAAAAGTCGCTAAATCAAGATCAAATCTTTCAGAATTATATGATGCATCGTGTGAAATCCATCCAATATCTCCACCTTTATCCTTGCTAGGATCTGTATTTATAACACTTGCTACCTCAGAAAATTTATTTTTACTTCTTCTTACTAATTTATAAATACTATCTATTGAAACTTTTGCTTGTGCTTCTGTTTTTGTTGTAGTTGGAGTAGCACCTTGAGAACCAATAAAAGGAATAAAAATACTACTAGCCTTTACTGAATCTGGTCTAGAAAAAACTTCAGTAATCTTAGATATTTTGAAATAGTTACCGTCTACATATGGCCCAAAAGTAGCATTCACTTTACCTTTCATAACTTCTTCAGAAATCGCTTTTGGTAATTTATCTTTCATATAATAAGCCTGCTGTACCGGAATATCTGAACTATTTTCCTCAAAAAAGACAGCATAATCTGTTGAGTTTTTTAATCCTTTAATTACAATCTCCTGAGCTGTTGCTTTGTTAATGTCTTTTCTATCTTCTAAAAAACTTGCAACATCATTTTTAATATTTTCTTTATCCTCATCTGTTGGTAAAATATCAAACTTTACATAGGCTATATCTCTGGAAGCTTCAACTTTATGGGCTGAAGGATTATTTTTTATATAGGTTTCAACTTCACTAGTTGATACAGAAACAAGACTATCTGGAACAGAAGAATAAGGTATGTAAACAAGATCTGCACTTAATAAATCGTTATCCTCTTGGTAGGTATAAGCTCCTTCTTTTAAAGAAGCCCCAAGACCAGATTTAATTAAATTATTATACGTATCTCTTTTTAAATTTGAACCTATTTCATTAATATAGTTACTCCACGCATTCCATAGATTTTGATCATCACTCTCTTTTGTATCTTTTAAAAATTGCATAAAGATATCTTTATCAAATAACCCTGCTTCATTTAAAAACTGAGGATTACCTTGCACAGAAGGAGAATTAATAATGGTATTTAAAATATCCATCTCTCCTACAGTTACTCCAGCTTGGTCAATTTGTTTGTTAAAAATCTTATCTCTTAAGATATTATCCCAAACAGTTCTAGCTGCTTGCATATTAGAAATATTACTATTATTTCTTGTCTTATAGGTATCTAATGCTTCTGCATATTCTTGTCTAGAGATTGATTCTCCATCTACTTCCCCTACTTCATTTATTTTTGAAGAGTCAAAGAAATCTGTTAATGTTGATGGATCTAACACAAATGCAAATAAAGCAAGTCCAATAACAGCTATTAATGCGATAGAACGATCTCTTATTTTAGATAAAATTGCCATATACTCAATAATTTAATTTGAATGGGCGAATATACAATTTGCGAAGTAAATAAGCAACCAGAAGCCTATGTATTTGCCGAAATTATTATAGGTAATTGAGGATTAATTTTATTGAGCATCTAAAATTTTTAAAGAAATTTCTTCTATTTTAGATGAACTTACATCGAGGATTATAATTTTATAATTTAATATATGTAACTCTTCTCCTTTTTGAGGAATATTTTCAGTTTGATTGATAATAAAACCACCCAAAGTCTCATAAGCCTCCTCCTTAGGAATGTTAAGATTATACTCCTCATTAAGATAATCAATTTCTAATCTTGCAGAAAGTTTAAATTCATTTTCATTAATTCTTTCATCAATTAATTCTTGTATATCGTGTTCATCCTCAATTTCACCAAAAAGTTCTTCAACAATATCCTCAACTGTTATCATACCTGAGGTGCCTCCATATTCATCAACTACCACAGCTATACTTTTTCTTTTTCTAGTTAAGTTATTTAACACATCACTAATCATCATAGACTCTGGAACAATTTCTATAGGTAATAGAATAGATTTTATAGTTTTAGGTTTTTTAAATAATTCAAAAGCATTTACATGACCTATAATATCATCTAAGGATGTTTTGTATACTAAAATTTTAGAATATCCACTTTTAATAAATAATTCACTAAGATTTGAAACAGTTTCATGAATTTCTATGGCTAATATTTCTGTTCTGGGAACCATAATTTCTCTAGCCTTAACTTTTTGAAATTCCAAAGCATTTTGAAAAATTTGTATTTCAGAATCAATTTCTTCTTCGTTATCATTACCATTTTCTAACTGCTCGGTAATATAATCGCCCAATTCCTCTTTACTAAAAGCTGTCTGATGATGATCTTTATCCGTACTAAAAATAAACTTAAGAAAGAAATCTGAGATCCCATTTATTAAATAAGAAAAAGAGTATAGTACTACATAAAAAAAATAGGCAGGTAATGAAAAAATTTTAAGGGTCTCATTAGCATAAACTCTAAATATTGCCTTAGGAAGAAATTCTGCTGTGACTAGAATTATAACAGTAGAAATAAAAGTTTGAAGTAAAATACTACTCATCCCTAAATAGGTTACAATTACTTTACCCATAAAATAACTATAAATAACCAGAGAAATATTATTACCAACCAGCATAGTGGTGATAAATTTTGAAGGATTTTGAGTCATTTTTCCAAGTATATTTGGGAAAAAACCTTTTCTTTTTTTTTCTAACTCAATATGTAATTTATTGGCAGATATAAAAGCAATTTCCATGCCTGAAAAAAAGGCTGAAGTTACAATTGAAAAAAGAATGATGATGATATCAATCTCCATTTATGATTTAGTTCTCTTCTCTATTTTTTTTCTAAAGTTTCTCTTAAAGAAGAATATTAATAAAATAAAGATAGAAAAACCAAGCATAAATACCGCTTTATTTTGATCTTCTTTCCATTCAAATATTGCCTCAATTAAAAAAATTAGAGCTATAATAAAATATCCGTACTGTAAAAACTTCCAAATTTTATTCATAAATCATTACTTTTTGTGAGTAGATTTCCAATTGTTTTTTTAGCAACATATTTTTTTAAATTTTCTTTAGATTCAAATCCTTCCCCTACAATTGTATCATATATTTTGGTAAGAATGAATCTTTTTTCAGTAAAAAAATACTTATTTTTTTGATCCCAAAATAATTGGTCGGTCTCTAATCTTGTGGTATCTGAATGATTAATAACAATTACATTTCCATTAAGTTCAGATATAGATGTCTTTGAATAAGACAACGCGTAATCACCAGTAATTGTGGTAGAATCTATATTATTTTTATCGAAGTTTATAATTTTTACCCCCTTTGGAAATTCATTATATGGATGATTCTTTCTGTTACTAAAATCATTCAAGAGTGAGGTCGTTAACTTTGAAGTTATTCTTCCTGAATCTTTATAAATATGATGTACATCTCTGGCAACTCCAATAGGAAGATTTTGTTCTGCTAAAAAGTCTCTTACTTTTTTTGAATCATTAGTACAAGAAAAAAGCATTACCACAAATAGAATTGCAGCAATGCTTTTTTTCATTGTATTTGATATTTTATTCATTATTATTTACCGCTGGAAGTAATCTTTACTGATTCATTAATCCAACATTTAACATTAAATGTAGCTCCTTCATTAACACCTTCTGTAAAAATAACTTTTTTCGAAGGGAAATTAGCCTTATAATTTCTTGTAAACTTTCTAGCTACAGAACTTATACTAGGGTCAACTTTACTAGCTCTAACAGCTTTATTATATGCTGCAACATAGGTCATCCTTTTTTCAAATTCATTTGTTCCACAAGCATTCACAGAGGATGCATATAAACTAGCAATAAAAAGGTAAGCTCTACCCATGTTTGGGTTAAGAGCAATAGCTTCTCTGGCCAATTGTCTTGCTTTAGACTTTTGACCTTTTTTCTTTGCAGATTGAGCAAATTTTAATTTAAAATTTGCCTTTTTTAGAGGATCTGTTTCTAAATCAAATGCCTTAATTCTCATTTCCTGAGCTCCCGAAATATCGTCTTTTTTTTCTAATACTCCAGCAACAAAAGAATAGGCATCTGCAGAGGGAGATGCTTCAGCATAAGCAATAGCTATTTTTTCAAAAAGAGGATCATCTGTACATTCTTTATTAAACATTCTAGATACTGCTCTCCTTAACCACTTTGAATTTGATTTATTTTCTTCAAAATCTCTTTCGTATAGAGGGATTAAACGATCACAAGTAGATAATACTATAATAATCTGATCTAAACCAGATTCTACTTGCCCTAAAGCCTCTGAATTAATGGTATACGCTCTAAGATTTTTCGACTCTCTTTTGTCTAATTCCTGACCAGCCTCTATTTTATCATTCAATGCCTTTAATTTTTTTGCATAGTCTGCTAGTTTTTCTCCTACAGATTCTAATACATCATCATAGGTGTCAAAAACTTTTTGTGGATTAGTATCTTTGTAAGTGTCTGTAATTCCCTGAAAATATCTGTAAATATTTTTTACACTCATTCGAGTAGGATCTATACTGTAAGCCAATTGTAGAATTTCAAAAACTTCTTGATCAGAACCTAATTTATTTTTTATTAAAAAAGAAGCATAGTTACTGTGAGCCTTCGCAGGGTCTTTAGTAGGGAAATTTTCTAATCTTTGAAGGTATACTCGTTTTACAAGGGCTGCAGCTTCTGTTTTATTCTCTGCATTTTTAAATCTTACTTGAGCTAACTTATCTCCTAGTTTGTATACATTAATAGATAACGTTTTACAATTATCCATTAAAAACATCCAATTAGGATAGGCATCATCGTACTTTTTTGATTGATAATCTCCCTTAAATAAATTGTATTTTATATTACACTCTTGCTGAGCAACTTGAGCATTTAAAGCAAGTGCCCCTAAAAAAAGAAATAGGTTTGTTAATAAGGTTATTTGTTTCTTCATTTCTAATCGTATTTGTTAATCAATTTTTCTCTTTTTAAACCAGACATCATTTAGTGAAAGACTAAGTCTAAAATTTACATATTTTTCTTCCAACAGTCCGTTATCTGTTGTACCTTTTTTACCATATTCTAGGCCTAAATTAATATTAGATAATCTATTACCTAATGGAAAACCTAGTCCAAAAGATATGCCAAAGTCATCTATGCTGGTAAAAGTATTACCGTTGGGATTACCATTAACTAAGAGTCCTAACTTTTCATATTTTAAACCTCCCCTGTAGGTAACTCTTTGCCAATAGCTGGAAATAGAATTTATTTTTGGAATGTAGAATCCTCCAGCTGAAATTCTATTAGATTGGCCATATTGAAAACTTTGAGCGCTATTATCAAAATAACCTGACGCTACTAATGCATCTTGTGTTTTATAATTTATTGCAGCATACCATTTATTTGTTTCCCCTAGACCCAAACCTAGTGTTGTTTCTAAAGGTCTATCAAGATTTGCCGATAATGGACCTGAAAAAATAGTATCTCTGGGCTGCTCAAAACCTGATGCTCCTATTGTTAATGAATATAAATTTTCTGTTCCTGTGGAGCTTAAAGAATTACCTAACTTAACAGAAGCACCAACATGTAGGTTTAAATCTTTAGTAACTGTTGTTTTGTACTGAGCTCCTAATTTTATAGAACCTCCCCTTACATTAGAATTCTCTACATTTTTTGTAGCTAAAGCAACTTCTTCACGAACACTTAGTACACTATTTTGAATATTCCCAAATAAGAAATCTAATTCTAATCCAACAGAAAATCCTTTAAAGAGCTTTAAACCAAAACCACCATAAATTCTATTCACATCACCTGACCCAACATACTGAGTAATTTCTTCAAGATTACCTTCATCATCATTTAATGTATTTACAAGTGAGTATCCAACAGAAGATGTAGGTTGCATTCCAAAAACTGCTGCCATTTTCTTGGTTAAAGGAAAAGCAATACTGAAATAGCTTAAACTTGTAGAATTTGTTGATTGATTTACATCTGCATCGCTAATGGTCAAATCATTATTTAAAACTCCAAATACATAGGTAGCAAGTCTAAGTTCCGATAATGAGGCAGGATTTACAAAGTTTAAATAATTTGGGCTACTGTATGCAGCTCCAATACTACCCATACTTATTTGCTCAACAGTTCTTGTTCCAAACTCTTCACCAACACCAAAATAAGAATAAGGGGAAGAAGTTGATCTTTGAGAAAAAGACTGAGCTGAAATCAAAACAGCTATAATGAATATGAATTTTTTAATCATTATTGATTGTTAAATGTCAATATTTTATTTAATCCTTGAAGTAGGAAATTTTGATTCGCAAAGATGCTATTTTTTAATTGTTTGGACAAGAATTTTGTGTCTCCTCCTGTTAAAACTATTGTTAAATCACCAAAATCCTCCTCATATTGTGCTATCACCCCCTCTATTTCACAGATTATTCCATTAATTATGCCCGAATGAATTGACGCTGAGGTTGATGTACCTACTGTATTAAATTCCTCTTTTTTAGACAGCAAGGGTAGTTTTTCGGTATATTCATGTAATGATTTATATCTCATATCTATTCCAGGAGATATGGCCCCTCCTAAGTATTCATTTTTAGAATTGATAAAATCATAAGTAATACATGTACCTGCATCTATCACTAAAGAGTTTTTAGATGGATATGAACAAACAGCGGCGGCGGCCAATGCAATTCTATCATTTCCTAATGTTGATGGTGTAGTATATAAATTTTTAAAAGGTAATTTAGTAGTAGTATTCAACGTAAGTAAAAGGGGTAATTTCTGAAATTCTTCAAGATATTCCTCTCTTATACCCTTAACTGAACTCACTATACTTCGTGTAATAGTATATTCACTAAAAATTTTTTTTAATTCATGTAAAAAATTAAATTCCTCACAAATGGTAGTTATTATGATTCTATCTAATTCAAAAACAGCTACTTTGATTTTTGAATTCCCTATGTCTATAACTAGATTCATTCTTTATTTAAAAGTGAATGCCAAAAATACAATAGATTTTTCTATTTTTATTTGGTAGTTGTGAAAAACTCGCTTTATATTTGCCTCCGCTAAGTGCAAAGGTACCTTAGCTCAGTTGGTAGAGCAAAGGACTGAAAATCCTTGTGTCCCTGGTTCGATTCCTGGAGGTACCACAAAAAAAATCCGAACATATTGTTCGGATTTTTTGTTTTTTTGAGGGATTTTTTTAGTATAGTAATTAAATTTACTTCGAATTCATTTCATTAATAAATCTTATTTTTTGACGAGCTGAATTGGCTCCTGGATAAGCATTCAATGCTTTTTGATAGTAATCTTTGGCATTTTTGTAATCTTTCTGATTTAAATAAAACTCAGCCATAGAATCATACGAATTATATCTATCCGGATTGTTAGTCATGTAGTCTTCAAAAGCAGATTTTGCTTTATCTAATTGTTCAGCTTGAACATAACTATACCCAAGGAAATTTGTTATATGTCCGTTATCTGATTCACCATCAGAAACTCTAGCTTCTCGCAAATTTTCTAATGTCTTAATTCTATCATCAAGATCATTTCTAGACCATGCATGATAAAATTGAATGAATGGACCTGTAGGAGCATCTGCAATCATTAAGTCCCATACTTTTGATTTATCTCCTCTACCAAAAATAGTTCTATTTCCGTTTTTATTTGGCGTATCTAGTAATGAAACAAATCTTTTAGAATTTTCATTTTTATCTTTCACTAATTCTTTAGCCATATTGTAATGGTATTCTTGCTGAGGAGAATTGGGCCTAGATAAACTTGCTAGCATTACATGTGGAGCAAATAAAGTTGAATCTAACTTAACTGCTTTCTCAAAGTATACATGAGCTTTTTCAAATTCTATATGTTGAAAATGTCTAATACCTTCAATAACTATGTCTCTGTCACTAGGGCTGTCATTAAACCACATGATTCCTGTTGGTTTAGGATCTACATTGTTACTTTTATCTTGACATGAAAATAATAGCACAGATACTAAAAATAAGATTTTTTTCATTTTAATTGCTTTTTAAAATTAATATAAAACGAATATAAAGAATTATTTCTAAAGGCTAATTATGTTATTTTTTTGAGAATTTAAAAATTATGAACTAAATAATAAAAATAATTAAATCATTTGCAGATTGGCTAGCTCTTGCTTAGTAAGTTCTCTCCATCTTCCCCTGGGAAGATTCTTTTTTGTTAAGCCTGCAAAAAGAACTCTGTCTAATTTTACGACCTTATAGCCAACGTGTTCAAATATTTTACGAACAATTCTATTTCTACCTGAATGAATCTCAATCCCTATCTCTGTTTTAGACTGGCCTTCTACATATGAAACAGCATCAATGAAAACTTTTTTACCCTCTATAACAACCTCACCTCTTAGCTTTTGTAAGTCTTTTAAATCTAATTTTTTATCAAGGGAAGCATGATATAATTTTTTAACATCATGTTTAGGATGAGTTAATTTTTTTGCTAACTCTCCATCATTGGTAAACAGAAGAAGACCTGTAGTCATTCTATCTAATCTTCCTACTGGATAAATTCTTTCTTTTGCAGCATTTGAAACTAATTCCATTACTGTTTTCCTTCCACGTTCATCGTCCATTGTAGTAATGTAATTCTTTGGCTTGTTCAATAAAACATATTTCTTTTTTTCAGGAGAAATAGAGGTTCCATCGAAACGAACATCATCATTTGGCTGTACCTTATACCCCATTTCAGTAACCAAGTTTCCATTTACTGTTACACTTCCGTGCTCTATATAAGTATCTGCTTCTCTTCTTGAGCAAATTCCAGAATTAGATATAAATTTATTTAACCTTATGCCTCCAACATCAACTTTTTTTGGAGTTGATAATGGTTTTTTAAAGTTTTTACGAAAGCTTTTATTTTTTTGAGGAGAGTTGCCTTTTCTTGCTTGTCGTCCTCCCGACGATTTATGGTTTGGGTTCATTTTAACATTTTCGGCAAATGTAATCATTAATTATTTCCTAACAAATTCAATTTAAAGGGTGCTTAAAATATTGGTCTACAGAACTTACAGTATTTTAAAAACAATAAAGAAATTTAGCATTAGAACTCAATTTACAGTTTTGAGCGTATTGATTACCTGATCTATGATTAAAGAAGTATCAATAAAAACTAAACTAAAAACACCTATTAACAGCAATATTTTGAGTGTAGTATGTAAGATCGTATATTCTTGTTTTTTTGATGATTTGAGGAGAACTACACCAATAATAATTAAAGAAACTACCATCATATAAAAGTAATATTTCATAAATGAGATTGCCGGATGATTTAAAAGGATACTAACTGTAGTCAATGCAAAAAATAATACTATAATAGAAAACAATTTGGTATTTCTTTCACCATAGGCTACCGGAAAAGTTTTATAATTACTGGCTACGGCACCTTTCATGTTTTCTAAATCTTTAATGAGTTCTCTAACAATAATAACAAGAAATAAAAAAACAGCATGCACAAAAATTATCTCAGAAAAATTTTTAAAATAAACAAAAATGACAAAAAAAGGTAAAATTGTTAGTAGGGATGCCGACATCAAACCCGTTAAAGGATATCTTTTTAATTTATGAGAATAAAACCAAATACTGAATATATACGAAGAAAAAAACAAGGCCGCTTTCCACGAAACTAAAAACCCAGAAAATACTCCGATGATATTTAAAAAAAAATAAATGGATAGTATTGTTTCTTGTTTCACATAACTATCCAAACCTGATTTAAAGGGTCTATTAATTTTATCTGCTTTAATATCATAAAAGTTATTAATAATATAGCCTCCAGCTACTACACATACAGTTGCAAATACAATAAAAAAAAGATGCAAATCAAATATGACAGCTGTTATTGATTTTGTTGGAGAAAAAATATAAATAGATGCAAGATATTGAGCAATTACAAGAACTAAAATATTATAACCTCTAACAACAGAAAGTAAACTGAAAATTTTATAAAATAAAGAAGTTTTTTTACCATTCTCCATAAGTGAAGAAGTTAAAATCTGTATACTAATTCTAATTTATAACCTTGTAAAGAAGTCTTGGCTTTTTCATAGTCTTGAGCAAAACCTAAAATATAACCACCGCCACCTGAACCACATAATTTAAGATAATAATCATTTGTTTGAATACCTTGTTCCCATACTTTATGAAAAGCGCTAGGAATCATAGGTTTAAAATTTGTAAGAACTAGCTTAGATAATTTTTTTACATTACCGAACAATGAAGTTACATTTCCATGCAAGAAATTATCTATACACGCATCAGTATATTTGGCAAACTCCTCATTAAGCATTTTTCTAAAACCTTCATTTTTCATCTTATTCATAAAAATGTTCACCATAGGCTCTGTTTCTCCAACTTGTTCAGAATCTAACAAAAATACAGCACCTTTTCCTTCTTTTTGAGATGGAATTCCAGCAGGTTCAATATTAGTCTTTGAATTAATTAAAATAGG
>CALKFR010000043.1 GCA_938084555.1 uncultured Flavobacteriaceae bacterium
CAATTTCATGGGGATAAAATTTTCTACTGGATGGATATATCCAAACTTTTGCTTCTTCAGATAATAAATTAAATTCTGTAATCATAGCGCAAATATAGTGAAAGAAAGTACCTCTTAGAATGAATTAATTTGACAGTAAACCTATCATATTTTTCTGAATATTAACTCCTTTGTCTTTATTGTACCATACTTGTAACTCTTGTTTGAAAGTTGCATCTAATTGGCCATGTTTATTTTTATAATCTTGAACCATTTCTGTGACTATATTGGGTCTAGGACCCCAAGTATTAATTACTTCATTATCAAAATTTAAAACAAGTAGTTTAGGAATAGATTTTCCTCCATTCGTTAGAAAATGATTCATCAACTCCTCATGTTCATCTCTGAAAATAATTTTTAAAGTAATTAAATCACTTTCATTTGCAATTTTATTTATAACTGGAAGTGTTTGTGCAGCATCTCCACACCAACCCTCTGTTAGCACTAACCAAGTAACTGGTTTATCTATTTTTTTTAATGCAAGAAGTGTTTCTTGGCTAAGCCTTATTGTTTTATCTAATCTCGTCATTCTTCGATCATTTAACTTACTATAATTCAATAGATCTTCTGACTGGATTGGCCCACTTGATTTTCCGGATGTTATTAAATCTCTTATAAGTATTCTATAGGATGTATAAGAAATTGCTTTTTGAAGTCCCTCCTCAATAATTTTTTTTATCAATAGTTTTGGTTTTATTTTATGAGTATAATTGAAGATAGCTCTAAATTTTTTGAGCTAGTAAATTATCGAGAATATCTTTTGTCATTTTAGAAAGGGTATAATTTGGAGACCAACCCCAGTCTTCTCTTGCTTTACTATCATCTATTGAATTAGGCCAACTATCGGCAATATCTTGTCTATAATCAGTATTGTAGGTAATTGTGAAATTAGTAATATGTTTCTGTATCTCTGATGCTAATTCTTTTGGTGTAAAATTAATAGCTGATAGATTATAAGAAGTTCTAATTTTTATTTGATCAGTTTTTGCTTGCATAATCTGAACAGTTGCGTTTACAGCATCTTCCATATACATCATAGGTAAACAAGTGTCTTTATTTAAAAAAGACTCAAAACTCCCTTGTTCTATAGCTTTAAAAAAAATGTCAACAGCATAATCTGTTGTTCCACCTCCAGGTTTAGTTTTCCAGCTAATAATTCCAGGATATCTCAAACTTCTAACATCTACTCCATATTTTTCATGATAATAATTACACCAAAATTCTCCTGAAAGCTTACTGATTCCGTATACAGTAGAGGGTTCCATTAACGTTTTTTGGGGGGTATTAATCTTGGGGCTAGTTGAACCAAATACCGCAATTGAGCTTGGCCAAAACACCTGATTAATGTGTTTATCTTTGGCAAGATCTAATACCGCCAACAAAGAAGTCATATTCAAATTCCATGCTTTGTGAGGGAACTTTTCTCCTGTAGCAGAAAGCATAGCCGCAAGAAGATAAATTTGAGTGACATTATACTTTGTTACAACAGCAAAAATTGCCTCTTTATCTGTTGCATCAATAATTTCAAATGGTCCTGAATTCATTAATGATGGGGCTCCATTTCTAATATCTGATGCAACTACATGAGCACTTCCATAGATCGTACGAAGTTTTTCTATTAATTCACTTCCAATTTGCCCGCTAGCACCTAATACCAGAATAGTTTGACTCATGCTAATTTGTGTTTTTCATAAAATCAAAGGTAAATAATTTAACTATTCATAAAAAACAATTTTTTTAAAACAATTAATTAAATTATCTGTAAAAAAATTAATAAAATGCTCTTTTGTTAAATGTTGAGGTTTTTGAGGGATTTTATGTATTTTTAGAGACTGATATACGACCTATGAAGTTTATTTACTATTGTGCCTTTATTTTAATGCTTAGCTCTTGTAATGAAAAAACTACAGCTGCTAAACAAGTAATTGATAAGCCTGAAGCTAGCCGTATAAAAAAACATAAAAAGGTTTCTAAAATTCAATCAAAATTTCAAATGAATATTGATTCTTGGGTTGAATATGAAAACCTAAGGATTTTCTTGCAACAATACACTTCAATTTCACCTAACGATGCATTAAATAATTCTAGAGAGTTGAATGACATTACAAAAAGCGTTATTGATAGTGTTAAGCCTCAATTTTTAGAAACTTCGGCATTTAAAGCACGAGTAAATTTGCTATATAATGAAACATTAAGGCTTTATGATATGTCTTCTATTCCAGCAATTAAAGCCATAGAAGTTAATCATCAAGTAGCTAATATTTTAGATGCATTTTCATCTGTTAATTTTAAAATTAACACTATTCTTACACAAAATGAATTAGAAAAAGGGATCACTGAACCTAATTTTAAAAGAGATATCCCCGAAAATTTAGATATAAGTTCTTCTAATACATCTAAAACTCCAGTTAAAAAAAATCTATCTACTAGAAAATCAAATAAAAGCACTAAAAGTGAGTTTTTTAAAAAGTCTAAACAAACTTTGATGTTAGAAAAAGAACATTTAGAAGAGAAAAGAAATAAAAAACTCAAACTCAGCAAAAAAAATAAAAGAGAAAAAAACTAGTTTATTTCTCTTTTATTAAATATAGATATACCGGATAGTGATCACTATAGCCCCCAGTATAAGTTCCAAAGGAAAAACTTCGAAAAGGATATCCTTTGTATCGACCTTTTTTGTTTGTCATAAAACTTTTATTGAACACGGCTGGGTTAAACATTTTATAACTAGAAAAATCTTTTTCCTCTTTACTTAACAATGCTGAAGTAATTATAATTTGATCAAACATGCTAATGTTGTCTCTGTAACCACCCGTATTATATCCTTTTTTAAATAAACTTTCAAAAGGATTATATAAATCACCATCCTCAACGTCTTTCTTCTTTGCTTTTGTCTTCAATACTTTTTTGAAGCTACTATTTATAGGGTCATCATTAAAATCTCCCAGAACTAAAATCTTAGGGTTTTCTTCTTTTTCCTTAATTTGATCAATAATTTTGGTGTTTTGGTATGCTGCTTTTTCTCTAAGGGGTCTACTTTTCATTTCTCCTCCACTTCTAGAGGGCCAATGATTTACAATAACATGGATTAATTCATCATCTAAATATCCCGAAACTAATAATTGATCTCTGGTATAAACTTTTCTATTGTCTCTATAAATATTTGGGTTAAAAGATTCATGGTGTATAGGTTTAAAATAACGCTGTTGATACAAAAGTGCGACATCAATACCTCTCTTATCAGGAGATTCGTAATGAATAATCCCATAACGTTTCGATTTTAATCTATCTGAATTTATTAGATCTTCTAGAACAGCTCTGTTTTCAACTTCACAAACCCCTAAAATTGTTGGGCTTGTATTAGATTTATCCTTTCCTATTTGGGCAATTACTGATCCTAATTTATCAATTTTGTCCCAATAAACTTTGGATCGATTTTCCTTTAACTCCATCATTGGACTTGCTTCATCATTTTTTGTGACGTCGTTAATTGTATCAAATAAGTTTTCAAGATTATAAAATGCAATAGTTCTAATAGAATACTTTTTACCTTTATCTTGACTAATAGTAACTGACGAATAAAATATTATAAATAAAAAAAATAATTTTTTCATGTTTAAAATAAGTTTTAAACTACAAACATAAAGAACTAATTTATAGCTTCCCGTTAAATATTTTAATTTTAACAAATACATCAATTTATTTTGGTAATTTTGATCTTGATTAGGCAAAAACTAATTTAAATAACCAAGCAATCGATGAAAAAATTTATTACAACTTTATTACTTTTTTTTGGCGTCATTTTTAGCACTATTGCTCAAAATGTAATCAAAGGAGTAGTTGTAGATAGCGAAAAAAACACTCAATTAAAAGGGGTTGCTATCAAGGTTGAAAAAAATACTATTAGTACTCTTACTAACGAAAATGGTGTTTTTATTCTACAAGACTTAGTAAATGGATCTTATGTTCTTGAAATTTCATTTAATGGATACGAAACACAAAATTATCCAGTTGAACTTTCGGGTACTACTATAGATTTGGGAACTATTCTATTATATGAAGACTTAACAGAAGAGGAAGATTTAAGTACGGTAACTTTAACTGATGACGAATTAAACGATGACACCAGCGCCGCAGATAATATATCTGGTCTTCTCCAAGCATCAAGAGATATTTATCTTAGAACAGCTGCTTTTGAATTCAGCTCTTCATTTTTTAGAATACGAGGTTTAGATTCAGAAAATGGAAAGGTTCTTATTAATGGGATTGAAATGAATAAACTCTACAACGGAAGACCACAATGGAGTAATTGGGGAGGTTTAAATGATGTGTTGAGAAATCAAGAGTTCAGCAATGGCTTAAGAGCATCTGACTACACATTTGGTGGTATTCTTGGATCAACAAATATTAATGTGAGGCCTTCAGAACAAAGAACTGGAACACGAATATCATATGCTTCCTCCAATAGAAGTTATGTTCATAGAGTGATGGCAACTCATTCTACAGGTTTATCAGAAGATGGATGGGCTTTTACAGTTGCTGCCAGTAGAAGGGAAGGAAGAGAAGGATTTGTAGACGGAACAATGTATAATGCTACTTCTTTCTTTGGATCAGTTGAAAAGAAATTTAATGACAAACATAGTCTAAGTTTTACTTCTATCACTGCTCTAAATAGAAGAGGTAAATCTGCACCTCAAACGCAAGAGGTATTTGATCTAAGAGGAATACAATACAATTCTTATTGGGGTTCACAGAATGGAAAGATTAGAAATTCACGTATTAAGGAAGTTTCTGAACCCATATTAATGTTAAATCATTATTGGGATATTAATGAGAGTACATCTCTAAATACAAATGTTTCTTATCAGACTGGAAAAATTGGAAATAGTAGAATAGATAATAATGGAACTAAAGTTGATGGTGATGCTGTTGATGGTGAGGGAAATCCATACATTATTAACTTGGGTGCTTCAAATCCTGATCCTACATATTATCAAAAATTACCGAGTTACGGACTTAGACAGGGGTATTCAAACATCTATGAGATCCAACAAAACTTTATAAATGATGGTCAATTAGATTGGAACAGTTTATACAATGCCAATGCAAACGCAAATAATAATGGTAATTCATCATATGTGCTTTACGAGGATAGAAATGATGATACACAGTTTACAATTAATACCATTTTAAATAAAGATTTATCTGACAATTTTAAAATAAATGCACGTGTTCAATATACACAGTTAACCTCCAAAAACTTTGCTGAAATTATTGACCTGCTTGGTGGAACAGGTTATCTAGATGCAGATTCATTTGCAGATACTTTTGACGAAAAACAAAATAACCTATTAAACCCATTATATATTGCTGGAGCTGGAGATAGGTTTAAATATAACTTTGATTTATATTCAAACGTAGTTGATGGTTTTTTACAGGGTCAATTCAAATTTAATAAAGTAGATTTTTATTTAGCTACTACCATCTCTAATACCTCACACCAAAGAGACGGATTATACCAAAATGGGGGG
Source organism: uncultured Flavobacteriaceae bacterium (assembly GCA_938084555.1). GTDB lineage: Bacteria > Bacteroidota > Bacteroidia > Flavobacteriales > Flavobacteriaceae > Polaribacter. Next base: position 5,571 of record CALKFR010000043.1, read on the forward strand.
TTTCCAGATAATTCATATGGTAAATCTGAGGAGCTAAACTTTACAAATTATGGTGCAAAATCAGGAATGACCTATAAAATCTCTGGACGTCATATTTTAGACATTAATGCTGGATATTTAACAAAAGCTCCAAACTTAAGAAACTCATTTTCTAATTCTAGAGAAAATAACAATACCGTTGAAAATTTAACTAGTGAAAAAGTTCTTTCTGCTGATGCGAGTTATATATTTAGAGGACCTTTCTTACAAGCTAAATTAACGGGTTACTATACAAAAATTCAAGATGCAACAGAAATATCGTTTTTCTTTGCTGATGGTATTGGGGGAGATAATACTGCATTTGTTCAAGAAATATTATCTGGGATTGATAAAAAACACTTTGGTGCAGAATTTGGTGTAGAAGCACAAGTTACTCCTACTATAAAATTAAAAGCTGCTGGTAATTTAGGACAATATACCTACGATAATAATCCTAACTTATATTTAACAACAGAAAACAATACCAGGTCTCTAGATGCAGGATTTATTGATGGTCGTAAAGACTTTGGAGTTTCTAACTTAAAAAATTACAAACTAGCTGCAGGTCCTCAAACAGCATACTCTGTAGGTTTTGAGTATAGAGACCCAGACTATTGGTTTGTAAGTGCTACTGCCAATTTTTTCGACAACGTATATGTAGATATAGCACCGTTAACAAGAACTTCCAACTTTGCAGATGATGGCGGGATTCCATTTAACGATTATGATGAAGATATCGCTAGAGAGTTATTACAACAAGAAAAATTTGATAATTATATGGTAGTGAATATGATTGGAGGAAAATCATGGAAAATAGGAAATCAATATATCAGTTTATTTGCGAGTATTGGGAACTTATTTAACACAAGGTATAAATCAGGAGGTTTCGAACAGGGTAGGAATGCGAATTACAGACAACTTAAAGAAGATAAAAGCTTAGATATACCTGTATTTGGAAACAAATATTGGTTTGGTAGAGGTACTACTTACTTCTTAAGCTTAAATTATAGATTTTAAAAAACATTGAACATTTTATTAATAAATATACTTATGAAAACAACTAAAATTTATGGCATTATATCATTTTTATTGATTGCCATTACAATCATCTCTTGTGTAGAAGATGGTGAATTTGATGTGCCAAATATAACGGTAGAGGAACCTAATATTATAGCAAATTCAAGTATTTCTGCGATTAAAAGTGCCTTACAACAAGAATATAATGCAAGTGGTGATTTAATTTACACCTTTTATGATAATGAAAGTAACGCAACCTATGTTGAAGGTTATGTAGTTTCGACTGATGCAGCTGGGAATTTTTACAAAAAAATAATCATACAGGATAGCCCTGAAAATCCTACTGCTGGAATTGAAGTTATTTTAAACAAAACTTCCTTAAATGAGACTTACGAATTAGGAAGAAAGGTATATATAAAATTGGAGGGTTTAACAGTATCTTATGATGATGGTGAAAGTTCTAATTTTATTAATCCAACAAATGGTATTCCTGGAAAGTATGTTCTTGGGGTTCTAAATGGTGATCAAGTAGATGACATACCCTCTACATCAATAGATGATCATATTATCAGATCAGCAACTGTTTCAACTATTGTCCCCAACGCTATAGAATTATCAGCAATAACAGGTGATCATATCAATACAATGATTCAGCTTAATTCTGCACAAATAGCTAAAACTGATTTAGGAAAAACCTTTGCAGGAGAACCAAATGATGAGTTTGATGGATTCAGAACCATTTTTGAATGTGGCACAGAAAAAACAATACCTCTCCAAACCAGTACATTTGCGAGCTTTAAATCTAATGTTGTACCAACTGGGAGTGGAGAATTCAGAGCAGTTTTATCTAAAGACTACAGATCAGAGTTTTTAGTTGCTATAGTTAATGCTCCATCAGATTTAGAATTTACAAATGCCGAACGATGTGACCCACCTGTGTTAGAATGTGGTGATAACGCTGTAGGTGGAAGTGTTGTTTTATTTGAGGAGGATTTTGAAAATATCACTTCTACAAATGACATCACTAATGCTGGATGGACAAACGTTAATGTAAATGGAGGTAGCACATTATATTCCTCAAGAAGTTATAGTGGAAATAGATATGTTCAAATTTCTGCTTACAGAAGTAATGAAACTCCGCTAGAAACATGGTTAGTTACTCCAGAAATTGATTTGGATGGAACTTCAGATGAAGAATTAACATTTGAAACAAACACTGGTTATGACAATGGAAATGCACTATCAACGTATGTGTCATCTGATTTTACCGGAGATGTAACAACTGCCACTTGGTTGAGGTTAGACGCTGCATTATCTTCAGGACCCTCAAACGGCTATAATAGTTTCTCGAGTTCAGGATCTATTAATATTTCTTGTTTAACAGGAAAATTACATGTAGCATTCAAATATGAAGGAGCTGACGGTGGTGTAACAACTACTTTTCAAATAGACAATGTAAAAGTTACTGGTAATTAACTAGAAAAAAACTACAATTAAAAAAGCATCTCATGTATGAGATGCTTTTTTTTGATAGATCTATAAAATACTGCTCAAAAAAAACCTGAATAACTAAATATTCAGGTTTATATTTTTATGATAAAATGACAGCTATTAATCTACTAAAATGATAGCTTTATTGTCTTTTAATTCAATAGTTCCGGAGGAAATACTAAGTGTTAAAACCTTATCATCATCTGAATGAGCAACTATATTCCCATGTAACTCATCAAGTTCTAAATGTTCCTGAGTGTGAACGTGAATTTTTATAGTTCCTCGTTTTAAGGTAGACACTACAGCGGCGTGATTATTTAACATTTGAAATTCTCCATCTGTACCAGGTACAGATATAGAATCTACAGTTGATGAAAACAATACAGCTTCAGGTGATACTATTTCTAAGTGCATAGGTTACTGTTTTAAGCTTCAGCTAACATTTTTTCTCCAGCCTCAATTGCCTCCTCGATAGTTCCTTTTAAGTTAAATGCTGCTTCGGGTAATCTATCTAGTTCACCATCCATAATCATATTAAACCCTTTGATGGTTTCTTTAATATCTACTAATACTCCTGGAATTCCAGTAAATTGCTCTGCAACATGAAAAGGCTGTGACAGAAAACGTTGAACACGTCTTGCTCTAGAAACAGCTAACTTATCTTCTTCAGATAACTCTTCCATTCCTAAAATTGCAATAATGTCTTGTAATTCTTTATAACGTTGTAATAACTCTTTAACTCTTTGAGCACAGTCATAATGTTCATCACCCAAAATCTCAGCTGTTAAAATTCTTGAGGTAGAATCTAAAGGATCAACTGCTGGATATATTCCTAATTCAGCAATTTTACGAGATAATACTGTTGTTGCGTCTAAGTGAGCAAATGTTGTTGCAGGTGCTGGATCTGTTAAATCATCTGCAGGCACATAAACGGCTTGAACAGAGGTAATAGATCCTTTTTTTGTTGAAGTAATACGTTCTTGCATTGCACCCATTTCAGTGGCTAATGTTGGCTGATACCCTACTGCAGAAGGCATACGTCCAAGAAGTGCTGACACTTCGGAACCTGCTTGTGTGAAACGGAAGATATTATCTACGAAAAATAATACGTCTTTTCCTTGAGCTTCTCCAGCACCATCACGGAAATATTCTGCGATAGTTAACCCAGATAATGCTACTCTAGCACGTGCTCCAGGAGGCTCATTCATTTGCCCAAAAACAAAAGTTGCTTTAGAATCTTTCATCCCGGCTTTATCTACTTTAGATAAATCCCATCCTCCTTCTTCCATAGAATGCATAAAATCATCTCCATATTTAATAATTCCTGATTCTAACATCTCTCTTAATAAATCATTTCCTTCACGGGTTCTTTCTCCTACTCCTGCGAATACGGATAGACCACCATGCCCTTTTGCTATGTTATTAATTAATTCTTGGATTAATACCGTTTTACCTACACCGGCTCCACCAAATAATCCAATCTTACCTCCTTTAGAATAAGGCTCAATTAAGTCAATTACTTTAATTCCTGTAAATAATACTTCAGTAGAAGTAGATAAATCCTCAAATTTAGGAGCAGATCTATGGATTGGAAGACCATCCTTACCTTCTTTAGGTAAATCTCCAAGGCCATCAATAGCTTCACCGGTTACATTAAACAACCTCCCGTAAATATCTCCACCAATTGGCATTTGAATTGGATTTCCAGTAGCTACAACTTCCTGCCCTCTTTGCAATCCATCAGTTGCATCCATAGAAATTGTACGAACAGTATCTTCTCCAATATGCTGTTGAACTTCTAAAACTAAAATAGAACCATCAGCTTTTTTAATTTCTAATGAATCATAAATATTTGGAAGGACAGCAGATTCTGTGTTAAACTCAACATCAATCACTGGACCTATAATTTGGGATACTTTACCTGTTATTGTAGACATTGTTCTTACTTTAAATTAATTTCTTAGAAAGAGCTAAAAATTACTCTTATTTTAGGCTGCAAAGGTAAAATATTTACCTGACGTTAAAAAGCTTTTTAATTATAATATTTAGAAAAAAGATCAAAAAAAAGCCTCATCTATCGATGAGGCTTTTTGAATAAATTTATATTAAATATTACTCATTTGTAACTTTAATTTCAACTCTTCTGTTATTTGCTCTACCAGCTCTAGTTTTATTGGTATCGATAGGACTATCTTCTCCAAAACCTTTAGAATCTAATCTAGAAGCATCTACTCCGTTATTAACTAAATAGTCTTTAACAGCAGCGGCTCTTTTAGCAGATAATTTTTCATTTAAAGATTTACTTCCTGTACTATCTGTATGACCTTCAATTATAAAAGTAGCTTTTGAAAACTCTTTCATAATGTTAACAATTCCATCTAGCTTATCAGAAACAGTAGGTAAAAATGTTGCTCTACCTGAGTTAAATAAGATTGTTTTTGCAAACTCACCCATTTTTTTCTCTGCAACTTCTGTAATAACTGGCTCAGGACATCCATTGTTAGATGCTGGACCTACTTCGTTTTTACAGTTATCGTCTTTATCTAATACTCCATCTCCATCGGTATCTGGCCATGGACATCCTCCATTAGCTTTAGGTCCTTTTTCTGAAGCACATTTATCGTCTTTATCTACAATACCATCTCCATCTGAATCAGGACATCCATTGTTAGCTTTAGTTCCTTTAGCATTTGGGCACATATCATCTTTGTCTGCAATTCCATCTGAATCTGCATCTGGACAACCATTTAATGTAGCCAAACCAGCCACTGTAGGACAAGCGTCTTCACCATCGATGATTCCGTCTCCGTCTGTATCAGGGCATCCGTTGAATTCTTTTAATCCAGCAACTTCTGGACATGCATCATATTTATCGTAGATTCCATCTCCGTCTGTATCCGTTCCTCCAAATTTAACAACTATTCCTAAATTATGTTGGAAATGTGTTGGAATTACATTAGAAGAAGCTTGTTTAGCCCCACTTTGTAATGAAAGTCCTACGGTTTCGCTAAACCATACGTTGAATCCAACTCCATAGTTAATCATCCCATCTCCTTCACTATCTAAGCTAGTGTAACCTCCACCTACATATACAAAAGGACTAAAGTATTGTGTGCTATTTCCAAAAATACCTTTAACTACACCATCTAATCCATACTTTAAGTTTACATCTACAGAAGAATGCACTAAATCTGCGTCATCTGTGGTACTAACAGTATTTATTCTATTTAAAGAACCAGCTAATTGAAGGGTAAACCCATCTGATAAATATCGTTCAGCTGTAACTCTAGAAATCGTAGGAATAAGATTGTAATCATCTTTACCATTTGCATCTCCAAAACCTAACCAGTCATTAAGGAATTTACTACCACCATAGACATCTACAGAATTAATTCCCGCACTAACTGCCCAAGGATTATTAGCATCTTGTGCATTTACATTAACAATTGTAGCAAGTGTAAACATTGCTAATGCAACTATTTTTATTCTTTTCATTATTAAAAAATTTAAATAAATATTTTTTTACTCGACAAAAGTAACGTGAAAGTTACTATTAACAAAGATAAATCTACAAAAAATTCTTCAAAAAGCAAGTTTTTAGCTAGGTAATGACATTTAATTGTCTTCCAATCTTAATAAATGATAAAATTGCCTTGTCTAAATGTTCTTTTTTGTGTGCAGCTGATAATTGAACTCTTATTCTAGCTTTACCTCTTGGAACCACAGGAAAAAAGAAACCAATTACATAAATTCCTTCCTCTAAAAGTTTATTGGCCATCTCTTGAGATAACTTTGCATCATAGAGCATAACGGGAACTATGGCTGCATCTGCGCCAACCAAATCAAAACCTGCTTGAGCCATTTTATTTCTAAAGTAATTTGTATTCCATTCCAATTGATCTCTTAAAGAAGTATCATTAGAGATGATCTCAAAAACTTTTAAAGTAGCCCCAACAATAGCAGGAGCTAAAGAGTTTGAAAATAAATAAGGTCTAGATCTTTGACGTAAAATTTCTATAATTTCTTTTTTCCCTGTAGTATAGCCTCCCATAGCCCCACCTAGCGCTTTCCCTAGGGTTCCAGTAATGATATCTATTCTTCCTAATACCTTTTTTAATTCTAATGTCCCTCGTCCTGTTTCACCAATAAAACCTGTGGCATGGCATTCATCTATCATAACTAAGGCATCATATTTGTCTGCCAAATCACAGATTTCGTCTAATTTAGCAACGATGCCATCCATTGAGAAAACTCCGTCTGTAACAATAATTTTAAACCGATGTTTATTTTTTGTAGCTTCAATTAACTTTGCTTCAAGTGCCTCCATATTATTATTTTCATAACGATATCTAGAGGCTTTGCAGAGTCGAACCCCGTCTATTATTGAGGCATGATTTAAACTATCGGAAATAATTGCATCTTCTTCAGATAATAATGGCTCGAAAACTCCTCCATTAGCATCAAAAGCTGCAGCGTACAAAATTGTATCTTCAGTTTGATAAAATTCTGCAATTTTAGCTTCTAATTTTTTATGAATATCTTGGGTTCCACAGATGAACCTAACCGAGGATACTCCAAACCCATGGGTATCCATAGTATCTTTTGCAGCTTGAATAACTGCTGGATGATTAGACAACCCCAAATAGTTGTTTGCACAAAAATTAATAACCTCTTCTCCCGAAGATATTTTAATAACAGCATCTTGAGAGGAGGTGATGATTCGCTCAGACTTATACAATCCAGCATCTTTAATTTCCTCTAATTCTTGTTGTAAATGATTTTTAATGGCTCCGTACATAGGTTTGCTTATTATATTTACGTTTGTAAAAATACTTTAAAATTCTTCTAGATAAACTTTTTCATTACTGTAAACAAGAATCTTCTTTTGAACAGTAAATTTTAATGACTCTAATACTCGTGCATACGTTTCTAATTGAAAACGATGTTCCTCTTTTGCAATTCCAGTCTTATAATCTATGATCGTTACCTTGTTTTTTTTGTCGATAACCAATCGATCTGGAATTACAATCTGGTGATTAGAAACAATTTCTCTCTCGTTATAAACAGTTACAGCATCTGAATAATACTTTTGTAATTCTGGATGTGTAATGATTTTTAAAATTCTTTGTTCTATTTCAATTTTTTCTTGAATATTTATTTCTCCTTGTTGATAATATTTAGTTAAGACTGATGACACATCCTCTTTAGTTATGATTTCAGCTAAAACTTTATGAATAAAAGTACCATATTGCTTTGCCTCACCTCTAGATGTACCCCAAAATATGGAGGAGTTTGCCAATAATTTAATTTGATGATTTTTCCATGGCGTGCTAACAAAGATTTCTTGTGTCTGAGATGAGGATTCTTCAATATAACTCATCACTTTTTTTGTTATATCTCCAAAAATATATTCATTATTAATTTCATCCCATAACTTATTTTCTTTTAAAAAAGAAATAAAAATTCCTGAATAATAATTTAAATCCTCTAATCCAGATTTAAGAAACTTTTTTTCTGTGATGATATACAACTTTTCAGCAGCTCTAGTTAATGCAACATAAAGCAAATTAAAATTATCTAATTCTAGTGCCGCTCTCCATTGATCATAAATTTCTTTACCCTGAGCATTAATATGTTGTATTTCTTTATTAAGGGGGACCAACATATTCGGGAAATCATCATTGTGATTGTCTAACCATACTTTTGGATTGATATCTTTATATATATTTAAATCACATGGGAAAATAACAATAGGAAATTCCAAGCCCTTAGATTTATGGATAGTCATAATCTTCACAGCATTTGGATTTTCTGAAGTTACAATGCTAAGTGATTCTTTCTTTTGTTCCCAAAAATCTAAAAAATCTTGAATGCTGGCCTCTTTAATCTGCTTGGCCAACACCTCATCAAGAAAAAATTGAACATAAGCATCCGTTGAATCTTGCAAACTAAATGATCTAATAATTTGCTCAATTTTTTCATAAAAAGGAGAGTGATGAAAAGAAATTATATCAAAATTGCAGTTGTATTTTTTAAATAATTCTAAAACCTCTTGTATTTCTAAATTTATAAAGCTTGTTAAAAATTCATGCTTTTCTTTAGAAATATCTAAATGTTTGTGCAAAAAATACAACAGTTCTAATAAACTTTCTTTATCATTAGACTGAAGTGTGTATTTTAGAAAATTAATGATGAAATTTACTTTTTCACTATTACTGAGTAATAAGGTTTCTGAAGACACAATGGCTAAATCATTTTCAGATAAATAGTTAGCAACAATAACACCCTCTTCTCGTTTTCTAACTAGTACACAAACTGCACCTAAAGGAGTTTCTTGGGGTAATTGTTTAATTATCTGATAAACTTTCTTTGCATATTTTAGTTCATTCTCTTCTTTATTCTCTAATTTTTTCAAAAATGAAATTGATACTGACCCACCCTTAAGTTCATTTTCTTTTTGATAAGAATTATTTAAAAATAAATTTGAATGCGAGGTGTTCTGTAAAAACCCTGAAACATGTTTAAAAAAGGAATTATTAAATTTTATTATTTCACTATGACTTCTGTAATTTACGAGTAATTCTTTTATTTTTTTTTCAATTAAAAAAGGATTTTTAGCACCTTCATTTGCTAATCCTAATTCAATAAATTGAGATGCTTTCCCACCACGCCATCTGTAGATGGCCTGTTTTGCATCACCAACTAACAACAAACTTGTATTTTCTTGCGCTAATGAATTTCCAATTAACGGAATTAAGTTTTCCCATTGTAGAACAGAGGTATCTTGCATTTCATCGATAAAAAAATGCATAAATTTCTGACCTATTCTTTCATATATGAAAGGAGCTGGTTGATCTTGAATATGATCAGAAATTAATTGATTAAACTCAGCATTTAAACGAATATTATTGTCTTCTTTAATGTCATTAAGCTCTTGATTAATATTGGTTAAGACTGCTAAAGGAATAATATTTTTTAACACTAATTTAGTTAGAGTTAACTGTTGATACAGTATCTCTGAATCTGCATATAACTTTAAAATTTTTGGTAAAATTTCTTCAATTGAAAATTTGATGTCTTGAGATTTTGATTCTAAGTACAACGCACCATCTTCAACTCTTTTTTTTAAATTACTTTGTTCAAAAAACTTTGTATTTTCAGGGTTTTTAATTAAAGATTTAAAATGATTAGGAAGCATTGACCTGTAAAAATCATTACTATTTAAATGTTTAGAATTAATAATCTGAAGTGCCTCCTCACCTAAGAATCTCATTTTAGTTATTAATTCTTTTTGAAGAAAAATTAATTTTTTTTGCAAAGATTTGAAATCTTCTAAAGATTTATCACTCAACTTTCTAAAATAAGCGATATCGTCTTCGTTTAAAAGAATTTTTGAAAATTCAGCTAAATCTCTAGAAATGTCCCAAGATTTATCATCCTCTGATTTATCCAGAGAATACTCTATTAATACTTGAGTTAATTTTTTATCTACACCTATTTTTGAAATTAATACCTCTACAGCTTTATCTAATAAGTCTGTAGCATTCATTTCTACCTCAAAATTTTGACTTAACCCAAGATCAAAAGCAAAGCTCTTAATAATTTTATGGGTAAAGCTATCTATAGTAGTAATATGAAAAGCTGCATAGTTTTGAAGAATAAGCTGTAAAATTTTTTTACTTTTTTTCTCGATTTCACTGGCTTTTAAAGCGGTTTCTTGTTGTAAGATTAAAAAAACAGGGGTCTTTTTCCCTTCAGAAAATTCTTGTAAGCCAGTTAAAACTCGCTGCTTCATTTCTGCAGCTGCTTTATTTGTAAATGTGATCGCTAAAATTTTTTGAAAAACAAAAATATCATCACTTACCAGTAAAATCTTAAGGTACTCTTTTACTAAGGTAAACGTCTTTCCACTTCCAGCTGAGGCATTATAAATTTGAAAAGTAGAATTATGCAACACAAATATATTTTATTGCAAAATACAAAAGCCAAACAGAAACTGTTGGGCTTTTTAAGTATAATTTTTAATTTTATCCTAAACCTACATCCAAAGACATCATAACTATAAAACCTCCTATAAAACCAAGAGTCGCTATGTCTGTATATTGATCTCTTTGGGTTTCAGGGATTACTTCTTCAACTACCACAAAAATCATTGCTCCTGCGGCAAAAGCTAAAGCGTAAGGTAAAATTGGTGTAAAAAAAGAAACCGCCACTGCACCAATAACAGCTGCAATTGGTTCTACCACAGCAGATAGTTGTCCATACCAAAAACTCTTTAATCTACTTGCGCCCTGCCTCCTCATAGGCATGGCTACAGCAAAACCTTCAGGAAAATTCTGAATTCCAATTCCTATGGCTAGAGAAATTGCCGCTATTATCATTTCGGTTTGTTCAACACCAACAAGAGTAGAAGCAGCACCAAACAAAACTCCTACAGCCAATCCTTCAGGAATATTATGTAAAGTTATTGCCAAAACTAATAATGTAGTTTTATGCCAACTAGTTTTTACCCCTTCAGCCTCAGATTCCTTAAAATTAATATGTAAATGAGGTAAAATCTTATCCATTCCGAACAATGCCAGAGCACCCAAAGAAAACCCTACAGCAGAGGGTAAGACTCTCATAAAACCTTCTCCAGGGCTATTTTCAATTGCAGGAGCGAGTAAACTCCAAAAACTTGCTGCTACCATTACCCCACCAGTAAATCCCAACATTCCGTCTAAAACTGCTCTGTTCATTTTCTTGAAAAAGAAAACCAATCCTGCACCTAAAGCAGTTAAAGCCCAAGTGAATAAAGTAGCGTAAAATGCAGATAGAATAGGGTGCGCTTTCCCAAAATCAACTAATTGATCAAATGTACTCATGATTGAATGTATATATTATTTGATATTTTTTTAGAAATAGTAATTTCTTTTGAATTAATTAAAATAGTTGAAGACCCATCAAAAGATTCTTTAGAAAGCACCTTTATTTTTTGGCCCAAAGAAATATTATTTTTATCTAAATATTTTAAAAAATCTGAGGAGGAATCATTTACACCAACACAAATCCCAATTTTATTCTCTTCTAAAGTTGATAATAATTTTTTTTCTATTTTTTGAAATTTTCCATCTTTATCTGGTATAGGATCACCATGAGGATCCATTTTAGGAAACCCAAGAAAAACATCTAACTCATCAATAAGTTTTGGAGACTTAATGTGCTCTAATTGTTCTGCAACATCATGAACTTCATCCCAAGAAAAATTTAGTTTTTCAACTAAGAAGACCTCCCATAAACGATGTTTTCTAACGATTTTAGTTGCTTCTTTTCTACCTAATTTTGTTAATGAAACTCCTTGATATTTTTTATAAACTAACACCTCTTTTTCAGCAAGCTTCTTAATCATATCTGTAACAGATGAAGCCTTTGTTTCTAATTTTTTGGCAATTGAATTTGTGCTAATTCCTTTTCCATGAATTGCCTCTAGATGATATATCGATTTTAAATAATTTTCTTCAGAAAGTGAAAACATAGGATTACATCAATTGGTGTCAAAGATACATTTTTATTTTTTTAATAAAATAATTTTAGTCTTGTCTAAAAAATTATTTACTTTTGTTTAAAAATTTACTGCTGCAATGAAATTTTACTCAAATTTTATCATACTCTTTTTTTTATTCATATCTTTTAATTCATTGTCTCAAAATAATTCATTGTCTGGAAAAATATATAGCAATAGTGAGGTTTTACCCTATGTTAACATTTATTTGAAAGATTATACTCTAGGAACAGCATCAGATAGTGAAGGTTATTATGAAATTAAAAATATTCCTAACGGAACCTACACTTTAATTATTAGCAGTATAGGATATAAAACAAAATCAATTACCATCGCTTTTAACAACAATCAAATCATTCGTAATTTTTCATTAGAATCTGATAATTCTCTAAATGAAGTAGTAATCTCTGGAACCTTAAGACCTGTTTCAAAATCAAATAGCCCAGTTCCTGTAGAAGTATATAGCGAAACTTTTTTTAGAAAAAACCCTACACCATCTATCTTCGAATCTTTACAAAATGTAAACGGAGTTCGCCCACAATTAAATTGTAATGTTTGTAATACAGGTGACATTCATATTAATGGCTTAGAAGGCCCATATGCTTTTGTTTTAATTGACGGCATGCCCATTGTTAGCGGCCTTTCTACTGTTTATGGTTTAACAGGAATTCCACAAGCATTAATAGAAAGAGTAGAAATTGTTAAAGGGCCTGCATCAACATTATACGGTTCTGAAGCGGTTGGAGGCATTTTGAATGTAATCACAAAAAAACCAACAAATGCTCCGTTGTTATCAACTGATACATTTTTAAGTTCGTGGGGAGAATTAAATTTAGATGTTGGTCTTCGATATGACATATCGAAAAAAGCACAAGGATTAGTAGGTATAAATTATTTTAATTTCCAAAATAGAATAGATAACAATAATGACAATTTTACTGACATGACCTTACAAAACAGAATGTCAATTTTTAATAAAGTAACTTTTGAAAGAAAAAGTAATAAAGTTTTCACCATCGCCGGACGTTATGTATATGAAGATCGTTGGGGAGGTGAAATGGATTGGGAAAAAGAATTCAGAGGAGGAAACCAAATATATGGAGAGAGTATTTACACCAATAGATGGGAAACTTTTGGAACTTACGAATTACCAACTCCGGAAAATATTCGCTTTCAATTTAGTGCAAACGGACATTCCCAAGATTCATATTATGGTGAAACCTCTTATGATGCCAAACAATTAGTTGGTTTTGGGCAATTGGTTTATAACAAAAAAATTGGAAAAACACATGATTTACTTTTAGGAGCAGCCTACCGTTACACCTATTATGATGATAATACATTTGCTACTTTGGGTGAAAATGGTATTGATAATAGTCCATCAATAATTCATTTACCAGGTATTTTTGTTCAAGACGAAATACAAATAAATGATCGTAAAAAACTTCTTTTAGGGGTTCGATGGGACAATAACAGTATACATGGAAATATCTTTTCTCCTAGAGTAAATTTTAAATGGAATTCTAAAGATAAGTCTGATATTTTGAGACTGAGCGCTGGAAATGGATTTAGAGTAGCAAATGTTTTTACAGAAGACCATGCAGCTTTAACTGGAGCAAGAACAATAGAGTTTGATGGTGAATTAAAACCAGAGACCTCTTGGAATGTGAATGTTAATTATGTAAAAAAAATAAATACTGAAAATTCATTAATTACAATAGATGCCAGTAGCTTTTATACCTACTTTAATAATAGAATTTTACCTGACTATGAATCAAACTCCAATAAAATTATTTATGCAAATCTAGAGGGATTTTCAGTTTCAAAAGGGATTTCTTTAAATTCTAACATGTCATTCACCAATGGGTTATCAATAAATACTGGTGCTACTCTTATGGAAGTTTCCGTAACAGAAAACAAGATTAAAAAAATACAATTACTTACTGAAAGTTTCAGTGGAGTTTGGTCTATTTCATATAAGTTAAATTCTAATTTTAATATAGATTATACTGGGAATATCTATGGCCCAATGCGTTTACCATTGTTGGGTGAAAATGATCTAAGAGATGAATATTCTCCTTGGTTTAGTATTCAAAATATACAATTAACTCAAAAACTTAAAAACAATTGGGAGATATATGGTGGGGTTAAGAATCTTCTGAATTTTACTCCTGCTGCAAATAGTATTAATGGATCAGATAATCCTTTTGATATTGGTATTGACACAGAACTCAACCCTGAAGAAGCTTTTGATCCAAGTTATGTTTATGCCTCTAACCAGGGAATTAGAGCATTTGCTGGAATTCGTTTAACACTATATTAATTTATAGAGCTTACTTATTACCATCTTCTGTTCCAGAAGCTTTTTATTACTCGTTCTCTGGGCTTTAAACTATAGACTACACCAACAGTTAATTGTTTATGAGCAGTCATGCTTAAAACCTTCTCAGGAGAATGTTTATAGGAAATTTGTGAGTTGAGACCCCAATGACTCGAAACCCAAAAAGTTCCACCAACACCAATGTTTAAAACACCTGACGACTTTGAGTTTTGAATGGTACTGGGAGGACTCAATATACTAGCTCCAACGGTTAAATATGGAACTAAATGATTATTTGATAAATTAAAATCATATCTAAGATTACCATCGAATGAATTGTAGCCAAAATTATTAGTTACAAATGGATGGATATCAAGAGCATTTATAGTAATTCCTGCATCAGCAGATAATCCTGAAAATAAATATCTAACGATATTAATTTTAGGCGCTTGAAAATTATGCCAATCTTTAACCCTATTTATATTACTAAAACGAACTAAAGATCCACTGACTCCAACTACCCATTTGTTATCATTGTTTTGGGCATTTGTGGCAAATGAAATTAAAAGAATTAAGATTAAAAATTTTTTCATAAAATTTTTTATAAATAACGAGACAAATATAAGCTTATTGCTTCAAATTAATAATTAGGATTTATCTTTGAAAAAAATATAAATTGTTGAGCAAACAAGAAATTGTTAATCAGTATCAAGAATCTGCAAAAGTTAAACAGATTTTAAACCAAATACAACGAGACAATAACCAAATTCAGATTACGAATTTGGTTGGGTCATCGATGTCTTTTGTTATTTCAGAAACTTTTAAGAAAGATGAAAAAAGCTACTTACTAATTTTTAATGATAAGGAAGAAGCAGCCTACCATCTAAATGATTTAGAACAATTATTAGATCAGAAAAAGGTTTTATTTTATCCCGGATCTTACCGAAGACCCTACCAAATCGATGAAACTGACAATGCTAATGTACTAATGCGTTCTGAGGTCTTAAACCAAATCAATTCTAGAAAAAAACCTGTAATTATAGTTACTTATCCAGAAGCATTATTTGAAAAAGTAATGACCAAAAAAGATTTGGAAAAAAACACGCTTAAATTATCTGTAACAGAAAATGTTTCATTGGATTTTGTAAATGAAATATTATTTGAATATAATTTTAACCGGGTTGATTTTGTAACAGAACCAGGAGATTTTTCAGTTCGTGGAGGAATCATTGATGTTTTCTCATTCTCAAATGATGAACCTTTCCGTATTGAGTTTTTTGGAGACAAAATAGACAGTATTAGAACTTTTGATATAGAGACACAACTCTCCAAAGAAAAGCTTCGAAAAGCTAGTATCATGTCAAATGTTGAAAATAAAACACTTCAAGAAAAACGAGTAAGTTTTATGGAATACATTACTTCAAATACTGTTGTTTTTCTAAAAAACAAAGATTTATTAATTGGCAAATTAGATAAATTATTTAGTAGAGCAGAAAGTGCATTTAATGAATTATCTAAAGCGATAAACCACGCCAAACCGATTGATTTATTTTGCAATGGGAATTTCATTCAAAATCAGCTGTCTGATTTTACAATAGCTAGTTTTGAAACCTATACTTCTGGAGGTAAACCCACAATTGATTTTATAACAAAAGCACAACCTTCATTTAATAAACAATTTGATTTGTTAATTGAAAATTTAAACGAATATCACTCCAAAGGGTTTACCAATTATATTTTCTGTGCTAATGAACAACAAGCTCAACGATTTCATGATATTTTTGAAGATGCTAAGAAAGAAGTTCATTATCAAACCATTGTGTTTTCTCTTTATCAAGGGTTTATTGATGTAGAAGAAAAAATTGTTTGTTATACAGATCATCAAATATTTGAGCGTTATCATAAATTTCGTTTAAAAAATGGCTACGCAAAAAAACAATCCATCTCATTAAAAGAGTTAAATAATCTTGATATAGGAGATTATGTGACACATATAGACCATGGAATTGGAAAATTTGGTGGACTTCAAAAAATTGATGTAGAAGGTAAAAATCAAGAGGCTATTAAATTAATCTATGGTGATCGTGATATTTTATATGTTAGTATTCACTCTTTACACAAGATTTCTAAATTCAACGGAAAAGATGGAAAAGCACCAAAAATATATAAATTAGGTTCTGGAGCCTGGAAGAAAATAAAACAAAAGACAAAAAAACGAGTTAAAGAAATCGCATATAATTTAATTAAATTGTATGCGAAAAGAAGAATGCAGAGAGGTCTAGCTTTTGGACCAGACTCACATATACAACACGAACTTGAGGCCAGTTTTATATATGAAGACACCCCAGATCAATACACAGCTACTCAAGATGTAAAAGCTGATATGGAAAAAGAACAGCCCATGGATCGATTAGTTTGTGGGGATGTTGGATTTGGGAAAACAGAAATTGCTATAAGAGCGGCATTTAAGGCGGTGGATAATGGAAAGCAAGTAGCTATTCTAGTTCCAACCACAATTTTAGCATTTCAACATTATAAAACATTTACAAAACGATTAGAAAATTTTCCTGTTAGAATAGATTATTTGAATCGCTTCAGAACAACCAAACAAAGAAATGAAGCGATTGAGGGTATTAATGACGGGAGTATCGATATTATCATTGGAACGCATCAACTCACTAATAAAAAAATTAAATTTAAAGATTTAGGACTACTTATCATAGATGAAGAACAAAAATTTGGAGTTGCTGTAAAAGATAAATTAAAAACAATAAAGGAAAATGTAGATACCCTTACCCTAACTGCTACTCCCATTCCTAGAACACTTCAATTTAGTTTGATGGCTGCTCGAGACTTGTCTGTAATATCAACGCCACCACCTAATCGACATCCTATAGAAACACAGGTAATTCGTTTCAGTGAAGAAATAATACGTGATGCTATTACTTATGAAATTTCTAGAGGCGGGCAGGTATTTTTTATTCATAATAGAATTGAAAACATAAAAGAAGTTGCTGGTCTTTTACAACGTTTAATTCCTAATGCTAATATTGGTGTTGGTCATGGACAAATGGAAGGTAAAAAACTGGAAAGCCTTATGTTAGGTTTTATGAATAATGAATTTGATGTACTAGTTTCTACAACAATTGTAGAAAGTGGACTCGATGTTACCAATGCAAATACCATTTTTATAAACAATGCTAATAATTTCGGTCTGTCTGATTTACATCAAATGAGAGGTAGAGTTGGTAGATCTAATAAAAAGGCGTTTTGTTATTTCATCACTCCACCATACCATATGATCACTAATGATGCAAGAAAAAGGATAGAAGCTTTAGAATTATTTTCTGATTTAGGAAGTGGCTTAAATATAGCCATGAAAGATTTAGAAATTCGAGGAGCAGGTGATTTACTTGGTGGGGAACAAAGTGGTTTTATCAATGATATTGGGTTTGATACTTATCAAAAAATATTGAACGAGGCCATTGAAGAATTAAAAGAGAATGAATTTAAAGAACTCTATAATACAGAAGAGAATAAGCCTAAAGAATTTATAAAGGAAGTTCAAATAGACACTGATTTTGAAATTTTATTTCCAGATAATTATATCAATTCAATTACTGAGCGACTAAATCTTTACAATGAATTATCCACTCTAGAAACTGATGAAGAATTATTGCAATACGAACAACGATTGATAGACCGTTTTGGTGAATTACCATTTCAGGCTGTTGATTTATTAGACAGTGTTCGTTTAAAATGGTTTGCAAAAAAAATAGGATTGGAAAAGGTAGTGCTAAAGAAAAAGAGGATGATTGGATATTTTATATCGGATCAACAAAGTGAATTTTATCAAACTAAAGCATTTACAGCAGTCTTAAAATATGTTCAACAAAACCCTACAACTTGCGTAATAAAAGAAAAACAAACAAAAATAGGTTTGAGATTATTGATTACTTTTATAAAAATTGATACTGTAGAGACTGCCCTGAAAAGAATTCAAAAAGTTCTAGGTAATTTTTAATTAACCTTTTTCACTATATATCTATCATTTAAAAAATGGAAAATAGCTATTTTAAAAATCTATCTAATTTAATTTTAGCAACTCTTTTCATAAGTACCTCTGGTGTTTTAGGAAAGTATATTGCAATGCCTTCTGAAGTAATTATATGGTTTCGCTCTGCTTTTGCAATGATTTTCTTGTATGCATTTTGTAAGTATAAAAAAATAAGCATAAAAGTACCCAACTTTAAACATCATATTCCTCTGATAATTAGTTCACTATTTATGGCTATTCATTGGATTACCTATTTCTATGCTTTAAAATTGTCAAATGTAGCTATAGGGATGCTCTCTCTTTATACATTCCCAATCATAACTGCACTACTAGAGCCTTTGTTCTTTAAATCAAAAATAAACCCCATACATATAGTTCTGGGAGGAGTTGTATTAATAGGCATTTTTATTTTAGCTCCAGAATTTAATTTTGAAAGCTCTAATGCAAAAGGAATTTTGTTTGGGTTATTCTCTGCACTCTGCTATTCAATAAGACTCTTAATTTTAAAACAACATGTACATCACTATCACGGGAGCATGCTTATGTTATATCAAACTTCAGTAATTACCATTGTTTTGATCCCTGTATTATTTTTTATGGATGTTTCTAATTTGCAATCGCAATTTCCATACTTACTATTACTCGCAATTTTAACAACAGCTATCGGTCATAGTTTAATGGTGCATTCACTAAAGTTCTTTTCAACAACAACAGCAACTATTATTAGTAGTATTCAGCCAATATTTGGAATTATAATAGCATTTTTTGTTGTAAATGAGGTTCCAGAAATAAATACTGTTTGGGGTGGACTTTTAATTATTTCTACAGTTTTAATAGAAACTTTAAGGGTAAAAAAGATACGCTAATTACTTCGTTAATACATCTTGATAATTACGTTTTACAAATACTAAAATTGTTTCTAAAATATCACCCATATTCTGACATTCCTTAAACTTTACGTCTCCAACATATTTAATTAAGTGTTTTTTTAAAAGTTGAACATTATCCGGGAAAGAAATTGTATCGCTTTTCATACACCTAATTAAACTAGTTGCTCTTCTTGGAGACGAAATTATTCTTTTTGCCATAAAAGATCGCTCCTCTAACTTATATTGAGTAATTGAATTCTTATCTAATTTTTTATTTACCATATCAACAATTTTAAAATTTTCTTTTAAGAATTGTAAATCATAAACTTTTAAATTCCCCTCAAAAGATTGTTGATCAAAATCTATAGCTCTTATTTTATATATAATTTTATCAAAATCATGAGTTGGTATAATTACATAATTGTAAGAACGCATATCACCAAGCAATCGAACTAAACATCTTTCTTTAAATTTTACAAATTCTTTTGCGATTTGGGATTTTTCTGATTCTGAACATTTAGGGAGAAAATCATTTATAAAATCATCTCCTGGAATTCCTGAAATATGTTCTTCAATTAAAGTGTCTTTATACACCAAGAAATTTAGATTATGTGGAGACAAAATATGTTCTAATTCTAAACCGTATATCCTAGAGGCGTCTGCTTTTTTTACATAAAAATACGTGTAATTATCATTTAAAACATTTCTAATTTTTATTCTAAAAGGTTTTGAATTTCCGAAAGTGCAATAATCAATGGCATCAACGTTTAAAAATGGGAGAGTTCCGTTTCCTCCATCTGAATGGAGAATGGTATATATTTTTTTTAAACTAGCATCAATTTCTTCTCTATCATATTCTGAATAATATGTTCTAACCCATAAAGTATCTTTTTCATTCTTATCATAAACTATAACTGAACCTTGAAAACGAAGCAAATCATCATAAAAAATTGATATTTTTAAGTTTCTATTGTACTTCTTTAAATATTCATCCAACATTTTATTGATGGGAAATGTTGGTTTTTTTTTAGACATTAATTTTTTTTCTGGCGCCATTTAATACAAATTACACTCAAATGTAATGCATAATCTTTTTAATTAGCTCAATTTAAATATCTTTCCAGGAAAAGGTTTTACAATATTTTTTAACTCTAGTTGCAATAATATCGTAACCAATTGACTTAACGGAATCTGCGTATCTAGTGCAATTGCATCAATTACTGCTTGCTCTTTTAGTTCTAAGAAATCAACTATTTTCTGTTCATCTTCAGTAAGATCTAAAAATAATCTTGTTTGTTTAGTAGGGATTGCTTTTGACATATCCCAATTAAGCATTTTTACAATATCTTCAGAAGATTGGAGTAAATGTGCTTTATTTCTATAAATTAAATCGTTACATCCTTGACTCATAATATCGTTAATTCTTCCAGGCAATGCAAATACATCTCTATCATATGAATTTGCAATATCTGCTGTCACTAGAGAGCCCCCTTTTGATGCAGATTCTATAACTATTGTAGCTTTTGATAATCCTGCAACAATTCTATTTCTTTTTAAAAAATTTTCACGCTGAGGAGCTTCATTGTGAAAAAAATCTGTTATAAAACCACCTCTCTTAGTTACATTATGAATGTATTTTTTGTGAGCTATTGGATACGTCTTATCTAAGCCATGAGCTAAAACTGCAATAGTTTGTAAGTTGTTTTTTATGGCACTTTTGTGTGCACAAATATCAACCCCATAAGCAAACCCACTCACAATAATTGGATTATAAACCGCTAATTCATCAATCAATTTTTCACAAAAACTATTCCCATAATTTGTCATTCTTCTTGTACCTACAATAGAAATAATTTTGTCGTTTGAAAAATCAATAGATCCATCTCTAAAAAATAGTATTGGGCCGTCTATACAATGTTTTAAATTTACAGGGTAATCATTATCTAGAAAATAAGAATATTGAATCTTATTTTGTTTTATGTATTCAAATTCTAGCTCAGCCAAACGCTGATTTGAATTATCAAATAAATTTTCAATTGTAAACTTACCGATTCCATTAATTTTTTGGAGAATATTTTTTTTCTCTTTAAAAATATCAGCAGCAGAGCCTATATGAGCAATAAGTTTTTTTGCTAAAATATCTCCAATCATTGGGGTCTTTTGCAAACGCAAAAGTGCAAGAATTTCTTCTTCTATCAAGATGCAATTTTTTTATTTCCAATATACAAATATATTGTTGATAATTATTGGAGACTTTTTATGCTTCTTTTATTTAATTTTTTATATTTGTTTCTATGGCTATAGAAGACTATATTAAAGACTTATTATACAGATATGATTGTGTTATCATTCCAAACTTTGGCGGTTTTGTAACTAATAAAATTAGTGCCCAAATTCACAAAGATTCAAACACTTTTTACCCCCCAACTAAACAAATAGGTTTTAACGTTAATCTTATTCATAACGATGGCTTATTGGCCAATTATATAGCTTCATCAGAAAACATTTCTTTTGATCAAGCATCATCTAAAATTAAAGACACTGTTTCTCGTTGGAATAAATTAGTTAAGACTTCTTCTTTAGATATTAAAAATATTGGTTCTTTTTCTTTGAGTGATAAAAATCAATTAATTTTTAATCCAACCAATAAAATAAACTATTTAAAGTCTTCCTTTGGATTAACTCCTACAGAATCAACTGTTGTCGTTCGACCAGTTCAAAAAGTTATACCTATTGTTGCGGCTAAAGAGAGTCAAAGAAAAGTACCTCTATTTGTAAAATATGCTGCTACTGCTGCAGTTTTATTTTCATTATCATATGTTAGTTGGACAGGTTATGAAAATAAACAAGAGCAATTAAACTTTGCTAAGAATCAAAAAAAACTAGAGGAGAAAATTCAAACTGCAACATTTGTTATTGAAAATCCTTTACAGACCATAGAATTAAATGTAAATAAAGAAGTTCCAAAATCTTTTCATGTTATCGCTGGGGCATTTCAATTTGTGGAAAATGCACATAAAAAAGTAAACCAACTTAATTCAAAAGGATTCAATGCCACTATCTTAGGAACTAACAAATGGGGGTTAACACAAGTTGCCTATGCTTCTTTTCACAAAAAGTCTGATGCATTCCAAAGTCTTGCAGACATAAGAAAAATTGACTCTAAAGACGCCTGGTTATTAGTAAAGAAATTCGAGTAATCTAGAATTTCTTTAGTTTAGTTATTTACAATCAATCTTTTTTGATTGTATATCTTTGTATAAAATTTCATCAATGACAGCAAAAAAACCGAGTGAGTCTTTGACAATTCTTACAGATCTTGTATTACCAGGGGAAACAAACTACCTTGATAATCTTTTTGGAGGAGAACTATTGGCAAGAATGGATAGAGCTTGTAGCATTGCTGCACGTCGTCACTCTAGAAGAATAGTAGTTACAGCCTCAGTAAATCAAGTTGTATTTTCTAAATCTGTTCCAGTAGGGAGTGTAGTAACAATTGAAGCAAAAGTTTCTAGAGCATTTAAGTCGTCTATGGAAATATATGTAGATGTTTGGATTGAGGATAGACAATCTGGCTTAAAGACTAAAGTAAATGAAGGAATTTACACTTTTGTTGCTGTTGATGAAACCGGAAAACCTGTTGAAATTCCTCAAATAATTCCTGAAACAGAACTAGAAAAAGAACGTTTTAATGGTGCCTTAAGGAGGAAACAATTAAGTTTAGTTTTAGCAGGAAAAATGAAACCTAATGAAGCAACAGAATTAAAAGCTTTATTTACAAACTAGTTGATTTTCAGAATCCAATTTGTAGGGTTTAATCGAGTAGTGTTTTTAGACAACACAAAAATTAGCTTAGTTTTTCCTGTGATTCTATCGGTAAAAATTTTTCCTAATGGTTGTCCTGTTTTTATTTTTTGTCCATCGGTTACATATACACTTTCTAAATTATTATATATAGAAATATAGTTTCCATGTCTAATTAAAACCGATTTTTTTCCTTCTGATTGAGTTTGTATTGCTAAAATTTCTCCATTAAAAATAGCCATAGCATTAGACCCTTTTTGGGTGGCAATATGAATTCCTGTACTATTTATATAATTTCCAGAATACACGGGATGAGGCTGTTTACCAAACTTCCTTATGATAAGACCACTTTTAACAGGCCATGGAAGCTTTCCTTTGTTTAATTCAAATTTAACTGCTAATGCTTTAGCTTCTGGTGTCAGTGAGAACCCTTTTGCCTTTTTTATTCCTTTCTTTACATTGGATTTAGCAATAGCTTCCTTAATTATTTTATCTATACTCTGGGTTATTTTCTTTTCCTCTTGTTGTTTTATTCGAAGCTTTTTCTTGTATTTTTTTTCTTGAGTTTTTAATTCAGAAATTAATTTTTTCTGATCATCCTTTTCATTTTCAATTTTAGATTTTTGTTCCTTTTCATTAGATAATAAGGTATCCTTTAAACCCTTCTGAATTAATAATGAGTCTTTTAAACGTAAAAATTTATTCGTTAAAAGATGCACCTCTTCCCCTTGTTTTTTTCTAAAAGAAGCATATTGTTTCATATACTTTACTCTTTTATAAGCTTGATAAAAACTTTTGGAGGAAAATAAAAATAATGTACTGCTTTGTTGAGATTTACTTTTGTATGATTTGTATATCATTTCAGCATAATCTTCTTTTAACTTAATTAGTTTTTTCTCTAATTGTTTAATATCATCTTCATAAATAGCTATGCCATTAGAAAGAGATTCAACCTCTAAATTAATAGCTGAAATATATTGTTCTCTAATGGCAATTTTCTGATTCAAGTCTTTCAAATCTTCAAGAGCATTTTTTTCGCTTTTTTTTGCATCAAAAAGCAACTTATTTACCATTATAATTTCATTTTTTATTCTTTTTCGATCGAGCTCCAACTGCTTTCTGGATTTTATTTGTGCAGAAGAAGTTATCGTTAGAAAAAGAAAAAATAAAAGCGATATGTACTTATGCTCAATAAACATTAAAGTTTGATCGGTTTATAACTAGATGGTATTTTATATGGAATACTAATTTGTTTGTTTAAAGTTACTGATTTAAAATCAATCGAGATCGTTGTGAAATACTCTGGTTGGGAAACATTAATCGTGATTTTCTTGGGTACTAATTCTTTTTCGATTAAACGGTAGCTCTTATAGTCTATATCTAATACTTTATTAGTATCAGTTGTAATCAGCTGTTTTTTTAGAGAATAATTATTCGGGTCAAATAAGAAAAATACACGATACAATTCATGTTGTTCTTTAGGAGTTAGCTTGTAGGAAGTGTCATCAACCTCAGATATGAATTTTTGCTTTTTTAAATCTAAAACAGTTTCTCCAAGCAATAAGCTTTGAACTTGCTTGAAAGTGACATTAGCTCCAAGTATTTTTTCTAGGAGTGAAAAATCACCCTCAAAATATTTTTTGTCAATTAGTGAATAATAACTGAATGATGCTGGAGTAATTTTAACTCTAAAGGCACTAATAATTTTTGACCCCTTCATCCATATTACAGAGTCTTTTAGCACACGAAGATTTACTGTAAAATTTATTTTATTTTTTTTGCCATTTATATAATCTTCATAGCCAACTTTTAATTTGGCATCTAGTGTTTTAGCATTAAAAGAAAGTATATTATGTTTTTTAATAATTTTTTTAGCTGACATTTTTTTAACTACTTCTGAATTTACTTTAACAAGATTTTTTTTGCTTTTACAAGAACTAATTAAAAATAAAAAAAGAAATAAACAGCTTATTGATCTCATATTATATTTTGTTATTATTAAGTTTCATTTTATATTCTAAGGCTTTTCTAGTGTTATTTAAACTGGTATAAGCCTTTACTAAAATGGTGAAGAACTGAGCTTCTAGCATAGAGTTTTCAACTATAAAGTCTATCCCAATTTCAAGAATATCAATAGCTTCTTGATGCTTTCCTTGAAGCTGCAAGGCCGTTCCTTTTGAAAGATAAGAAAATGGCTGTTCAGGGAAAAGATCAATCGCTAAGCTACTATAAATATAATATGTTGAAATATTTTCTTTAATTGCCAGGGTTAATATTTTTTTCAAAGTATTAAAAGAGGAAGGATTTAGCTCAAAATCTGAAATTAACTTGGGTAAGCTATCGATATTTGAGGTTGCTATTTGAGGTTTATTTTTAAATATCAATTTGTCTTTTAATCGTTTTAATCTTGTTGTTAAACCATATTCTTTTTCAATAATTTCAATTAAGGACAATGCTTTTATAAATTCATCATTTAAGTAGTATAAATGAATCAATTCTGAACGTTGATAGGGGTTTTGCTTAGTTATTATTAATTGAGTATTTATTGCTTCTTGATAATTTTGATTTTTTTTTAAAATGGCTACTAAATGCTTCAACATCCAAAAATTTGATGGATCCAATTGTAATGCATTATTGATATATTGTAATGCCTCACTTGTTCTATTTAATAAAAAGTAATTTTTTGAAAGCTCAAAAAGGACAGTTTTATCATTTGGGATAATAGCATTGCATTCCTCTAAGTTTTGTATTGCAATTTGATAATTTTTAATTGACTTTTCTGAGAGAGATTTAAAAAAGTATTCCTGAAATTTTATATAATTCTCCTCTGTAGATATTTGTTCACTTGGTATACTATCCTGTGAATATGAGAAAAAAGGAGTGAACAAAAGCCAAAAAAAGACATATAGTACAACCCTTTTAATCATTCTTTTTTTTTAAGTCAACTCTGAATAATCACCAATACTTATGGAGGTGAAATTACCATTATATGTTGCATGATTACCTATCATAGCATTAACTAAAGTAGCATTTGAAATTTTTACATTAGTTTGGATTAAAGAATTAGAAATTTTAGAATCAATTACCAAACTCTCTTCTCCTATTGAAACATAAGGACCTATTGTAGTATTTTTTAAAACTACATTTTCTCCCACATAACAAGGTTGTATAATTTTAGAGTTTTCTAATACTACAGAATCCGCAACTAAATTGATCCCTTTTTCAAAATCAAATCCTAATATTTTTTTATTGGTGTCTAGGGTTGGGTCTTTTTTTCCACAATCCATCCAAACATCAACTTTTCCAGGTAAAAATTTAGCACCTTCTTGCTTTAAAGTTTCTAAAACTTCGGTAAGTTGAAACTCCCCTGAGGGTCTAATATCGTTATCTATTAAGTGTTTTATTTCTTCAGAAAGTTTATCACCATCCTTAAAGAAATAAATTCCTATTATAGCTAAATCAGACACAAATTCTTTAGGTTTTTCAACAAAATCAGTAATATAACCCTCATTTAATTTCACTACTCCAAAAGCGCTTGGATCTTCCACTTGCTTTACCCAAATAGCACCGTCTGCCTCGGCATCTAAAGTAAAATCTGCTTTAAAAAGTGTATCTGCAAACGCAACTACACATGGTCCTGACAGGGAATCTTTAGCACAAAAAATTGCATGAGCAGTACCCAATGCTTCTTCTTGAATATACACTGAGCCTTTGGCTCCTAACTCTTTAGCTATTTTTAATAATTTATCTTTAGTATTCGCAGGAAATCCTTTTGATGATGGACCAATTATAAAAGCTATTTCATCTATATTTTGGTTCACTACAGAAGTAATATCTTCTACTAGTCTTTGTACAATTGGTTTACCTGCAATTACTGTTAGGGGTTTTGGAACTGTTAACGTATGAGGTCTCAAACGAGATCCAATTCCAGCCATAGGGACTATAATTTTCATGTTCTTTTTTGCATTTTTAAGTGTTGCAATATACCATTAATTGAGCAATTGAAAAAAGAGAAATGTCTTAAATGCCTTTAGGAATAGCTGCAATTAAATTCTTTGTATAATTAGATTTTGGAGCGCTATATATTTTATCTGAATCATTAATTTCTTCAATTTTACCTTGATTCATGACAATCAATTGATCAGACATAAACTTAACAACAGACAAGTCGTGAGAAATAAAAATATAGGAGAAATTAAATGATTTTTTTAATTCGTTGAGGAGATTAAGAACTTGTGCTTGAACGGATACATCTAGAGCAGAAACAGACTCATCACAAATAATTAATTTTGGTTTTAATGAAATAGCTCTTGCAATTCCAATTCTTTGCCTTTGACCACCGGAAAATTCATGAGGATACCTATTAAAGTGATCTTCCTCCAAACCAACTTTTTTTAATAAATCTAGTACATATAATTTCCTGTCTTTATATGTAGGTAAAATGTTATGAACTGTCATGGGTTCTAAAATTGCATTTCCAACAGATATTCTTGGATTTAATGATGAAAATGGATCTTGAAAAATAATTTGGATATCCTTTCTTAAATTTTTTAACTCTACTTTAGAAAGCACTGTGATGTCCTTCCCTTTAAAAAATATTTGTCCAGAAGTAATTTCTTCTAAGTGTAAAATTGTTCTCCCTAGTGTAGTCTTTCCACAACCAGACTCTCCAACTAAACCTAATGTTTCTCCTTCATATAATTTAAAAGACACATCATCAACTGCTTTAATTGCATGCTTTTTTGAGAAACCTTTGTGATTTTCAAAATATTTTTTGAGATTCAGTATTTCTAGTAATGGTTTTGAGTCATAAAGTTTTTGATGAAATTGTTCTCTTTCACTTTTGGTATATAATTCAGAAACAGTTCTTTTTTTGATGAAATCATCAACAGTTGGGAGTTTTTTTAATCGTTCAGAAAGACTAGGCTTAGAATTAATGAGCCCCTTGGTATATTGTTTTTTTGGATTTCTAAAAATATCTTGGGTTTTACCTTGTTCAATAATTTCGCCCTCATATATGACAATTAAATCGTCTGCAATTTCAGAGACTAATGGCAAATCATGAGATATAAAAAGAATACTCATTTTATTTTCAGCCTGCAATTCTTTTAAAAGTACTATTATCTCTTTTTGAACGGTTACATCTAAAGCCGTAGTAGGTTCGTCAGCAATTAACAACTCTGGTTTACAAGCAATAGCCATAGCAATCATAACGCGTTGTTTCTGACCACCACTTAATTGATGAGGGTAAGAATTGTAAATTCTATGTGGAGTTGGTAATTTAACTTTTTCAAAAAGGATAATCACCTCTTTAAAAATTTCTTTTTTATTTAACTTTGTGTGTTGTTTTAACACTTCATAAACTTGATTCCCACATGTTAGCGATGGGTTTAAAGAACTCATAGGCTCTTGAAAAATCACTCCAATCTTTCTTCCTCTAATTTTTTGAAACTCTTTATCGGAAATTGTAGCAAGATTTTTATCTTTAAAAAAAATATCTCCATCTAAAATTGCATTTTCAGATAATAACCCAAGAATTGCAAGAGATGTTATAGATTTCCCACTTCCAGACTCTCCTACAATACCTAAAATTTTATTCATTCCTATATTAAAAGAAATCTTTTTTACAACTTCAGTTTGTTTTTTGTGAGATGAAAATTTTATGGATAAATTTTTTACTTGTAACATATTAGGCAATATACATTAAGGGAACCATAAACATCAAAATTATTTAAATAATTATACAATTACACTCCCCATAAATGGGTACTTGAAAATTTCATTAATTCTGGGTATTGTGAAAATGCTTATTAGTAAATATATTTATAATCTAATTATTTTCTTTTTAGTATTAGAATTTTTTTGACCTCTATAATATGATTAAGGAAAAAATTGTTGTGAAATTTAAACCTAGATAGCTTTATCTAGGTTTTTTTTATGTAATATACTTTATGCAAAAATTTATACTAGTTTAAACTTAATTAACATAATTAAATGATAACCTCAGTGATCTACTCGGTATTTTTTAGTTCCTTTGTCGAAATTTATTTTTGTGAATTATATTTCTGTAGAAAACATCTCTAAATCTTATGGAGATAGAACATTATTTAATAACATTTCATTTGGAATCAATAAAAACCAAAAGATAGCTTTTGTTGCTAAAAATGGTACAGGAAAAACATCTATATTAAATATTATTGCAGGGTTAGATACTCCAAATGACGGTCAAGTTATTCAAAGGAAGGATATTCAAATTGCGTACCTATCACAAAATCAAATTTTCGATAATCATCTTACTATCGAGGAAACTATTTTTGCTACTGAAAATAGAATTTTGCCCATCATAAAGCAGTATGAAAAAGCATTAGAAAATCCAGAGGATTCTGAAAACTACCAAAAAGCATTTGATTTAATGGATCAAAGTAATGCTTGGGATTTTGAAACTCAATACAAATTAGTATTATCAAAATTAAAACTAAACAATTTGTCTATCAAGGTAGATCAGCTATCTGGAGGGCAGAAAAAAAGATTAAGTTTAGCTGTTTTATTAATTAATAAGCCTGATTTAATCATTTTGGATGAACCAACCAATCATCTAGATTTAGAAATGATAGAATGGCTTGAAGAGTACTTTAAGAAAGAAAAAATAACCTTATTTATGGTAACTCATGATCGTTATTTCCTGGAAAGGGTTTGTAATGAAATTATAGAATTAGATCATGGTGAACTCTACAAATACAAAGGAAACTATTCTTATTATTTAGAAAAAAAAGAAGAAAGAATTTCACAAGAAGCTGCCTCAACAAATAAAGCCAAAAACCTATTTAAGAAAGAGTTAGATTGGATGCGAAGACAACCTAAAGCGAGAACTACAAAGTCTAAATCTAGAATTGATGATTTTTTTGAAATCAAAGAAAAAGCGCATAAAAGAAGACAAGATCATACGGTTCAACTAGAAATTAACATGGAGCGTTTGGGAAGTAAAATCATAGAACTTCACAAATTAAAAAAATCATTTGGTGATTTAAAAATTCTTGATGGCTTTGAATATGTATTTCAAAAAGGAGAACGTATTGGAATTATTGGAAAAAATGGAACAGGGAAATCCTCTTTTTTAAATATACTTACAAACAAGGAACCCATAGATGCAGGAAAAGTAGTTGTTGGTGAAACTGTAAAATTTGGCTATTATACTCAAAAAGGAATTGTTGTAAAACAAGGCCAAAAAGTAATTGAGGTAATTAAAGAATATGGTGAAGAAATTCCTCTAACAAAAGGAAGAAGGATTTCTGCTTCTCAGCTTTTAGAACGTTTTCTTTTTGATAAGAAAAAACAATATGATTTTGTTGAAAAATTAAGTGGAGGAGAGCAAAAACGATTATATCTCTGTACTGTTTTAATTCAAAATCCAAACTTTTTAATTCTTGACGAGCCCACTAATGATTTGGATGTTATTACTTTAAATGTTTTAGAAAGTTTCTTGCTAGATTTTCCAGGAAATTTAATTGTAGTTTCTCATGATAGATACTTTATGGATAAAATAGTGGATTCATTATTTGTTTTTAGAGGTAATGGTGTTATTGAGAATTTTCCTGGAAATTATTCAGACTATAGAGCGTATGAGGATTCTAAACCAAAAGAAAAAGCTATAAAAATTGAAAAAAAACAAAAAAGATCTATTCCGTCTAAAAACAAGTTGTCATTTGAAGAAAAAAGAGAATTTGGATCTTTAGAACAAGATATAGAAAGGTTAAGTCGTAAAAAGAAATCTATTGAATCCTTTTTTTTAGATGAAGAACTTACCCAAGAACAAATTCAAGAAAAATCAGAGGAACTTCAATTAGTAATATCTTCTTTAGAAGAAAAAGAGGAAAGATGGTTAGAGATTTCAATTAAGCTTGAAGACTAGACTTTTATAATTTCCTTTTCTTCTATTAAGTTTTCATTATTAAATTTCATTAATAATTGAGCAACAGCTATGGTGTCTTTTTCGCAATAACTAACAATTCGCTCTAGATTTTTATCTTTATAATAGACTTTAGCAACAAGACTTCCCTCAATATCATTTTTTGGTGATGGAATTCCTAAAATTGAGGTTAATAATTGAAGAGAACTGTAATGTTTGAAGTCTCCAAACTTCCATAACTCCATAGTGTCTAGATGGGGTACTTCCCAAGGTTTTTTACCAAATAAATTTAATTTTTCTGGCAACTCTATTTGATGAATAATCATTCTTCTTGCAATGAAAGGGAAGTCAAATTCTTTTCCATTATGTGCACATAATACATGATACGATTTATTAAAATGAGTGTCTAGGAGTTGTTTAAAATCAATTAAGATTTGTTCCTCGTTATCTCCACTAAAAGAGGTAACTCTTAAATTTCTTTCTTTTGAGTGATTGGTGAAATAGGCTACAGATATACAAATAATTTTTCCAAACTCTGCCCAAATTCCAGCACGTTCATAAAATTCTTCTGGAGTAATTTCTTCTTTGCGTTGATAAGCTGTTTTTTTTGAAAATAATTCTTGAGTTATTTCTGGTAGCTCAGACCAATATTCTTTTTGAGGAACGGTTTCAATGTCTAAGAATAGTACATTGTTCATTTTTATTTTCAAATTCATAGCATTTTTTTAGTGAATTTACTAAAAATAAAAAAGCCTCGAAAATTCG
>CALKFR010000044.1 GCA_938084555.1 uncultured Flavobacteriaceae bacterium
AATACTCCTATATATTTCGTAAAGGAAGAAGATGGTGTATTAGGTAGAACTAATATGAATTGTTCTATTACTATTAGTGATAAGGTAAGAGATCAAAAGCAATTAAAAGAAATTATAGATCATGAAAAAGTTCACGTCAAGCAAATAAAAGACGGTAGACTTGCTTATGATGATAATAACATTTACCACAGGAAGAATGGTAAAGGTAAGTGGAAAGTTAAAAAAAGAAGTAAACAAGTGGATGGTTCCCCAATAAATTGGTGGGAAGCTGAAGCTTATAAAAAATAAAATTATGGGTTACAAAAAATCAGGAGTCATGATGAGTGAAAGTCCAATTGTGAAAAAATGCGGTTATAAAAGACACAAAAAGTCAGGTTTAAAAATGACAGTAGCTTCAGGTGATGAGCCTAAGATAAGCAGAGAGCAAATTAAAAAGCAAAAACAAGATCACAAATCAACTTCAGGTGGTTTAAGCTTTGGTGAGTATGTTAAAGTAAATAAAGAAACAGGTAGCTCAACGACAAAAAGCATTATACCTAAAATAAACTTACCTAAAATCAATATGCCTAAAATTAAAATTAATATTAATTTAAATAAAAAACCTAAAGGAGCTAAGTATGGTATACAAAGCGGTAGAAGAGGTTTTGCACAGCTTAGAAAAGACTAATGAGCGATAAGAAAAAATTTAACGAAACTAAAATAGGGGCTTTTCTAGCAAGTAAAGCTCCTAAAGTACTGCAAGCTCTTGGAGATGTACTACCTAACCAAGGAACGCTTGGTGTAGTAAAAAATCTTATATCAAGTGATACTAAGATCAAAGCTGTTGACAAAGAGCAAGCGATGAAACTCATCGAGCAAGACTTACAAGAATTAAAAGAAGTTTCAAGTAGATGGAGAGCTGATATGAAGTCTGACTCATGGCTTTCAAAAAATACTAGACCTTTAGCTTTAGTATTTTTAACAGTATCTGCAGTTTTCATGATGGCTGTAGATTCATTTCATTTACAGTTTGATGTAGATGAATCATGGGTAAACTTATTAAAAACATTACTGGTAACAGTGTATGTAGCATACTTTGGATCAAGAGGTGCTGAAAAAATAACAAAAATAAATAAATAAAAAAATGGCAATAGCAGGATTACAGGGCAATGAAATGGCCCAACCAAGAGTATTTGCTCACGACGCTGCGGAAGTGACACCTAGCGATACAGTTAACATACCAGGTACAGAAACTAGAGGAGTTTGTATATATATAGGATCTGTAGCGGGTGGTACTGACATAAAAGTTATTATGGAAAGTGGAAGCACTGTTACATTTAAAGGGGTTTCAGCTGGATCATTTTTACCTATATTAGTAACTAGAGTTTTAAGTACTGGTACAACTGCAACTGATATATTAGCTTTATACTAGAATATGAGGATAGGTATAGGTAACACTGTTCCAGAAAGATCTAATTTACCCGGCCAGTCCGGAGGAGGAATAGTAACTCCTGATGAATTTATATTTGAAGTTAATGCGGCTATAGGTGATACAATAGATTTAGATACTAGAAATATTAATGCCGCAGCTGATTTTATAATAAACTGGGGTGAAGGTTCTGATGAAACAGTAAATGCGACTACAGCTAGCCATACATATACTAGTTCAGGTACTAAAGTTGTAAAAATAAATAAAGCAGGTACTAATACTCCAGTAAACGACTTTGAAGTACTGGCTACTAACCAAGGTAAATCTATGGTTACTAAAGTAACTAGCTGGGGAAACAACGAGTGGTATAACCTTAGAGACGCTTTTAGAGATTGTGTTAACTTAGAAACATTAAGTACAGATACTGCATTAAAAACAGCTCCTATTACCTCACAGTTATTTTACCGTACTTTTAAAGGCTGCACGAGCTTACAGGCGGCTGATATGACTAATTGGGTTGTAAATAGTGATACTTCAAACGCAGCTTACCGTTGGCAAATGCAAGAAACTTTTGAAAATTGCAGCAGTTTAGCTCTGGTTAAACCTCCGTCTTCAAAAGTAATGCCTGTTAGTTTATTCAATAGTGTTTTTAAGAGTGCTGGAACAGCAGTTACAAATGGTATGGTTTGTGAACTTCAAGGTTTAGAT
The DNA here is from genome assembly GCA_938084555.1 of uncultured Flavobacteriaceae bacterium. Classification (GTDB taxonomy): domain Bacteria; phylum Bacteroidota; class Bacteroidia; order Flavobacteriales; family Flavobacteriaceae; genus Polaribacter. The sequence goes on from CALKFR010000044.1 coordinate 2,117, forward strand.
TTTTCAAGCTCTTCAACTACAAGTCTTAACAGTTGTTTTATAAATGCTGTAATAGATGGTAATAATTCTGATTTTAGTGATTGGGTTTTTTCTAGTACTATTACCTCTTTAACAAGCCTTTTTTACCTAGCCCAAATATTAGGCACCGACCCTATTTTAGATTGTTCTGGATGGACAACTTATGAAGGCACAAGTTTGCGAGGTATGTTTAGAGGTGTTAATTATACCACTACATTTAATAACCTTACTCTTAATATTTCAAACTTAAATGTTCAAAATGTTAACGATATGTACTTGTTTTTAGGGCACAATTATAGCAAAAGTAGAATTGCAAGTATAATTGGGCTAAGTACTTGGGGAGCAACCGCTGGTAATGTTAACTTTAATTATGGTTTTGCATATTCAGAATATTTAAAGTTAACAGCTGATGATAATTTTTCAGATGTTTTCATAAACAGTTTAAACCCTACCAACTTTAAATTTGGCTTTGCTGGAATAGGAACTTCTTTAGCTTCTAATTTTGGAGAACCACCTAATTTAGCAAGTCTAGATCTATCAAACTCTAACGACGTATCTTATGCTTTCCATACATCATCATTTTCTAGTTTACCTGATTTTTCTAATGTTACTTTTCCAACTTCAGCAGTTTCTTACTATTCTTTTATGAGACTTATTGTAACTGAATCAGTTGCTTCTCATTTAGATTTATCTAATAAAACTATTAAACCTACAAACTTAGAAAGAGCTTTTGAAGGTTTTAAATCAGCTAATAAAATAACATTTCCAAGTGGCAGCAACTCCGATTTTTCATCGTTAACTACATTAAATTATGCTTTTTATAACGCAGGCAGCGCGTCTGCTGAATTAGAAGTTATATTACCTACAGATGCTGATTATAGTGCTGTTACATCTTGGACAAACACCTTTGTGGGTTTAAATGGGCCAGGAACTGACACTTTAACAACTTGTGTTGGAGACACTTTAATTAGAAGACTTCACGCTACTAGCTTAAATGCTAATCAACAATCATTAAATTTAGTTAACACAAAACTAACTGGTTCACCTTCTATTGTTGATTCCAACGTTGCAGATTTAGAAACTGCTGGATGGGTAATAACTAGTAACTCTACAGATGCAGTTATGCCATTTGTATATACAACTCCTTTAACAGCAAATACACCAGCTACACCAAGTGGTAGTTTTACAGGTGGAGAATTTTCAAGTAGTAATAGTAATATAGCTGTTGATGCTACGACAGGTGAAATTAATACACCTAATTCAGGCAGTACGACAATTAGATATACTATAACAGCTACTGGTTGCTATAACGAACAAGCTATAAATGTTGTAGGTCAATTAAACAATGTTTATTCTATGGCGTTTGATGGGATAAATGATTATATTGATACTGGAGCTGGAGTTGGAAATGCTTTAGGAAATAGCGTATCTGATATGACAATAAGCATGTGGGTTAACATTACGCCTGGTAGCTCTAATGATGGTATATTTAAAATAGGGGCAATAGCGACAGATGTAGGTGAGTTTTCAATTAGAGTAGCTACTGATGCAAGAATACAAGCTTATTTTGGAGCTAGCACTGTATATAGATCATATGATGTGCTCGCAGCTGGAAATTGGAACCATATAGCTATTGTTAAACAAGGTACAACTGTTTCAGGTTATGTAAACGGAAGTTTAACAACGCCTGCTTTCAGCGGCGGTAACATACCATCTACTTTAAATTTTAGCAATAAACCTACTTTTATAGGTTTATATTGGAATACTAGCTTTCTTTTTAATGGAAAAATAGACGAAGTAGGAATATTTAACACAGCTTTAACAGGAGCAGAAGTTCAAAGTATTTACAACGCGACAGAAACAGGTAAAACAGCAGATTTAAACGATTTAACAACACCACCTATTGTGTGGTATAGAATGGGAGATTAATTATGAGTGCAGAATATTTTAACGACCAATGGAGAATACCAAACAATAAAAATCAAAGTTTAGTTTCTAACTATTCTATGGAGTTTAATGGAATTAATGATTTCGTGGATATAAGCGTTGCTAGTAACGATGTTGTTCCATCTCGAGTAAGCGATTGGACTTACTCTGCTTGGCTTTACTTAGATTCAACTGTCACAGGTTCAGTTCCTTGTATATTTGAAAGAGGTCTTGCCTATCCAGGAGCTGGTATGATAGTTGGAGTAAAAAATACAGATAAATCTATTTACGTATATACAGGTGGAACTACAACAACAAACTTTACTTCAGTTACACTACCTACAGATGAGTGGGCGTATTTTGCTTTAGTATATGATGTATCTACAAATGGATTGACTTGCTATATTAATAATTCCTCTCAGACTCTTACAGCTCCCTCTAGTTGGAGTATAGGCAGCACGCTTTTTAATATAGGCAAAAGACAAAATAACCATTCAAGTTATTTTTGGAAAGGTAAAATGGACCAAGTAAGTGTTTTTGATTATGCTTTACCAGCAACAGGAACAAACTCTGTGGCTACTCTTTATGGTGGTGGAACAGCTGTTACAAATCCAATGTCGTTAAGTCCAAAGCCAGTAGCTTACTATCAATTAGGAGATCAAGATCTTATTGGAGCTGGTTATAACGGAGTTAATTA
>CALKFR010000045.1 GCA_938084555.1 uncultured Flavobacteriaceae bacterium
GTGTGGACCCACAAGGGCTCGAACCTTGGACCCCCTGATTATGAGTCAGGTGCTCTAACCAGCTGAGCTATGGGTCCTAATTACAGTCGACAAATGTAACACTTTTAAATAATTTTAATTGTCAAAAAAATAAAAAATTTATTTATCTCTTGCCATTAAAAAAGATCCAAAATCTTTAAGTTTTTGTCTATTTAATTCACTGATATTCATGTTTTTTAGAATATCAAAAGCAGTTTCAGTATATTCATGAATTAATTTTTGGATTAATGTAGGGATGTCACATTGTTCAAAAATTCGCTTTACTTCATCAATTTTAATAGAATTATCCTCTAATTTTTGTTTGTAAAAAAACTCTAGCTTTTGCCTGTCATGAGCTTCAGACAATTCCATTGCTTTTAAGTATAAATATGTTTTTTTATTTTCAATAATATCACCACCTATTTGTTTACCAAATGTTTCTGGATCTCCAAAAGTGTCTAGGTAATCATCTTGTAACTGGAAAGCTAAACCCAGATTTATTCCGTACTCATATAATAAATCTGCATTCTTTTCTGAAGATTCAGCGACAATAGCCCCCATTTTTAATGCAGCTGCTACCAAAACAGATGTTTTGAGACGAATCATCTGGATATATTCGGCTATAGTAACATCATTCCTAGTTTCAAAATCTATGTCTAATTGTTGCCCATCACAGACCTCCAAAGCAGTTTTACTAAATAGAACTGCTAATTTTTGAAATATATTTGGAGGATAACTTTCAAAATATTGATAAGCTAATATTAACATGGCATCTCCAGAAAGGATTCCTCTATTTAAATCCCATTTTTCATGAACTGTTTTTTTTCCTCTCCTTAGTGGAGCATCATCCATAATATCGTCATGCACAAGGGTGAAATTATGAAAAACTTCAACTGCTAAAGCAGCAGGAAATGCTTTCTTATAATCACTGGATAAAATATCTGCAGCCATTAGGGTTAAAATAGGTCGGATACGTTTTCCTGACAGCTGTAGGATATAATTTATGGGTTCATAAAGATTTTTAGGCTCTTTGACCCATTCTTTTTTGTCAAGGTATTGTTGAAATTCCTCTTGGTATGATGTTAAATCCAAAGTTGTTAAAAGTTTAAACAAAAATAAGATTAAAGATTTATTTTAATGTTAAGAATGTTAAAAAATCATTAAACTAAGGAAACTATTTTTGTTTCTAAAGTTTCCATTGTAGTTTTGTATAAATTTTTTATGAAAAATAAAATACTACATAATGCTACAGAAATGTTCTTAAACATAGGTTTTAAGAGTGTTACTATGGATGACATTGCTACAAATTCAGGGATCTCGAAAAAAACAATCTATGCGCATTTTGCGAATAAAACTCAATTAGTAGAGGCCGTTACACTTTATATATTTGATGTTATTTCAAAAGGTATAGATATCATTCACGAACAACAACAAAATCCAATTATAGAATTATTTGAGATAAAAAGGTTTGTTATGAAGCATTTAAAAGATGAAAAATCTTCTCCTCAATATCAACTTCAAAAATATTATCCTAAAATTTTCAAAAATTTAAAACACAAACAATTTGAGTTAATGCAAGAACTGTTTAAAGAAAATTTAACAAAAGGCATTGAACAAAAGTTATATAGAAAAGAAATTGATATTGATTTTACTGCAAGAATTTATTTTAACGGAATGTTAGGAATTAAAAACAAAGACTTATTTCCTCTTGTTAATTATTCAATGAATACTCTTACTTCGTATCATTTAGAATATCATTTAAGAGGTATTTGTTCACAAAAAGGTATAAAAGAATTAGAAAAACAATTATAAAATTAATTAATGAAAAAGAATTTAATACTTATCCTAATCCTATTTTTTAGCCTCCCAAGTTTTGCTCAAGAAACAAAAATCTTGTTATCTTTAAAGGAGGCTATTGAATTGGCACTAGAGAATAGTTACAATACAAAAGCATCGAAAAATAATGTTTTATCAGCTAAAGAAACTGTTTGGGAAACAACGGCTTCAGGGTTACCACAAGTAGATGCAAAAGTCAATTATCAGAATTTCATAAAACAACCTGTTTCTTTATTGCCTGCGGCTGCCTTTGACAATACTGCTTCAGTTGTTCAGACTGTTGAAGATTATTTTGATATTCCATCGAATAGAGATCCAGAGTTACCACAAGGGTTTATACCCGTTGTTTTTGGAACACAACAAAATATTAATGCCTCTGTAACCGTAACACAATTGTTATTTGACGGCTCTTATTTAGTTGGTTTACAGGCCTCTAGAGCTTATTTAAAAATTTCTGAGCAAGCCAACGAAAAAACAGAAATCTTAACAAGAGAAGCTGTTGTAAATGCTTATGGAAATGTTTTAGTCACAGAAAAAAGTATTGCTATTCTTGAAGGAAATCTTAAAATTCTTGAGAAGAATTTGAACGATGCAAAAAAGATTTATGAGAATGGTTTTAATGAACAAGAAGATGTTGAGCAGTTAGAAATTACTTTTGGAACTTTAAAAAATCAATTGTACAACTTACAAAGAATGAGAGGGATTGCCTATCAAATGTTAAACCTTTCTATAGGGGTATCTATTGAAACTGTTATAGAATTAACCGATAGTCTAGATTCTTTAGCAGAGACTAATATAGATTTATCACTTATTTCTAAACCATTTGAATTGTCTAATCATATTGATTTTAAAATTGCAGAAAACGATAGAGAATCAAAAAGGTTAATGATGCAATTGGAAAAAAGTAAGGCTTTACCAAGTTTATCAGCTTTTGTAAACTATGGGAAACAAGCCTTTTCTGATACATTTACTTTTTTTAGAGGTAACCAACAATGGTTTGATTCATCATTAATGGGAGTGAGTTTAAATGTTCCTATTTTTAGTAGTTTAGGTAGAAAAGCTAAAACATCCCAAGCAAGAATAGCTCTAGAAACAGCCGACATTAGATTAGAAGAAACCAAACAAAGATTAGGATTACTTGCAGAAAAATCAAAAAACGAATACCAATTAAGCATAGAAAATTATAATACAGCAAAGAAAAATGTTGATTTGTCTGAGCGTATTGAAAGAAAACAGCGAACAAAGTTTTTTGAAGGAATTTCTTCAAGTTTTGATTTATTACAAGCTCAAAATCAATTATTTACTCAGCAACAAAATTATGTGCAATCTATGTTAGATATGATCGCTAAAAAAGCGGCACTAGAAACTGCATTAAATATTCCAATTAAATAAAAAATATTATGAAAAATATATACTTACTATTCTTATCGGCACTTATTTTAAATGCCTGCAGTAACAAAAAAGAGCCTTCATTAGAAGAAATTTTATCTACAAATAATGTAGATCAAATCACATCAGAAAAAATAAAAATTGATACAGAGTTACAGGAGTTAACAGCCAATTTAAATAAATTAAACAGAAAATTAAACAGTTTAAACAAAGATAAAAATACACCATTAATTACAACTTTTAAAGTACAAGAAGAGGTGTTTACTCATTATATTGAATTGCAAGGTAATGTTCAAACCAAACAAAATGTTTTGGTATATCCAGAAGTTCCGGGTATTTTAAAAGAGGTTTTAGTAAAAGAAGGGCAGTATGTTAAGAAAGGCCAACTTTTGGCTGTAATTGATGATGGAGGTTTAGCTCAACAAGTTATGGTGTCTCAGACCAATGAACAATTAGCAAAAACTACTTTTGAACGTCAGAAAAGATTATGGAATGAGAAAATTGGATCTGAAATACAGTACTTACAAGCAAAAGCATCTTATACATCTCAAAAAAATGCTACAAATCAATTAATACAACAATTAGGGAAGTTTAGAATTAATGCCCCTTTTTCAGGGATAATTGATGACATTTTTAAAGAAAAAGGAACTGTGGTTGCACCCGGTCAACAATCTGAATTGTTTAGAATTATAAACCTTTCAAATATGTATATAGAAACAGATGTTCCAGAAAATTATATTACAAGTATTACAAAAGATAAAAAGGTAGAAGTTTTTTTTCCAATATTAGGGAAAACAGTTAGTTCCAAAATTAGACAGGTTGGAAACTTTATAAATCCAAGCAACAGATCTTTTAAAATAGAAGTTGGAGTTTCTAACCAAGACTTAGACATAAAACCAAATTTAACTGCAAAATTAAAGTTGAACGATTATACTAGTAATAAAGCAATTTTAATTCCACAATCAATTATTTCAGAAAATGCAGAAGGTCAACAATTTATTTATGTTGTAAAAGATAAAAAAGAAAACAATTTAGCTGTTGCAGAAAGATTAGTGATTGAAACAGGAAAAACACAGGGAGATTTTATTGAAGTAACAAAAAACCTCACAACAGATACAGAGATTATTTTGGAGGGTGCGCGAAGTGTTAATAATGGACAGGCTGTAAAAGTGATCAATAAAAATTAATTAAAAATGGCCAAAATTAATAAAAAAGTAGACAAAGAGTTTAAGCTTTCATCCTGGGCAATAAATAATAAAACCACTATTTATGTTTTAATGTTTCTATTTCTCTATTTAGGAATTACGTCATATTTTACTATGCCAAGAGAAAATTTCCCGGAAATAAGTGAAACTAAAATTTACATTAGTTCAGTATACCCTGGTAATACAGCAGAAGACATTGAGAAACTGATTACAACTCCACTAGAAGACAAATTAAAATCTGTTAGTAATGTTATAGAAATTACATCAACATCACAAGAAGACTATTCCATTATTACTGTAGAGTTTGATGAGAATATTGAAGTTGATAAGGCAAAACAGAAAGTTAAAGACGAAATAGATCAAGAAACAGCAGGTGAAGATTGGCCTACATTTAATGGGGCAAAAGTTACGCCCAATGTTTTTGAACTCAGCATGTCTGAGGAAGTTCCGATATTAAATATTAATATTTCTGGAAATTACCCAGTTTCTAAATTAAAAGAATTTGGAGAATATTTACAGGACGAAATAGAGGACCTTCCTGAAATTAAGAAAGTAGATATTCGAGGTGCCCAAGATAAAGAAATTGAAGTGGCTGTAGATATTTACAAAATGATGTCTGCTAAAGTTAGTTTTGATGATATTACTAACGCTATCAACCGAGGAAATGTTACCATGTCTGCCGGTAATTTTATTACCAGTCAGCAAAGAAGAACTATTAGAATTATTGGTGAAATTAAATCTCCTGAAGATCTACTTGATTTTGTAATTAAATCTGAGAAAGGAAATTCAATTTATTTAAAAGAGGTTGCTAAAATTTCTTTCAAAGACAAAGACAAAACAACTTATGCAAGAGAGAAAGGCTCTGCAGTTGTAATGTTAGATGTGAAAAAAAGGAGTGGTGAAAATATGGTAGCTGCTGCCGATAAAATAGGAGAAATAGTTGCTCTAGCAAAGAACAATAATTTTCCAAAAGATTTGGAGGTAAACATTACAAATGATCAATCCCCAAAAACAATTGGTCAAGTAGATGATTTGGTTAATAACATCATTTTTGGTGTTATTTTAGTAGTGATCGTTCTTATGTTTTTTCTTGGATTTAAGAATGCAATTTTTGTTGGTTTTGCAATACCAATGTCTATGTTCATATCTCTGATGATTTTAGGTGTTCTGGGATACACATTAAATACCATGGTGCTATTTGGTTTAATTATGGGACTTGGGATGTTAGTAGATAATGGGATTGTAGTTGTAGAGAATGTTTATCGATTGATGGATGAGGAAGGAATGAGCAGAATTGATGCTGCAAAGAAAGGAATTGGAGAAATTGCTTTTCCTATTATTATATCAACAGCGACAACTGTTGCCGCTTTTATTCCTTTAGGGCTTTGGCCCGGAATTATGGGTCAGTTTATGGTGATTTTACCCATCACATTATCTATTGTTTTGGGCTCATCATTATTCGTTGCAATTTTCTTTAATTCTGTTTTAGTATCACAATTTATGAGTATTGAAGATAAAAATATGCCATTAAAAAATATTGTGAAGCTTACCGGAATAATGCTAATTTTTGGTCTGCTACTATTCTTCTTTGAAGGGAAACAAAGTGCCCTAGGATCTCTTATTATATTTGTTGCAATTATGTTTTGGGTGTATAGATTTATCCTAAGAAAAGCAGCAAATTATTTTCAAAAATACATACTAGTAGCTTTAGAAAATTGGTATGAAAGACAATTAAAAAAAGCTTTAAGTGGCTGGAAACCCTATGTACTAGTTGGAGCAACTTTTATATTATTAATTATTGCTTTTAGTGGTTTTGGATGGTCTTTAAAAGAGGAGAGAACTAAAGTAGAGTTTTTTCCAGACAATAAACCTAATCAAATTATAGTCTATATAGAATATCCTCAAGGAACAGATATTGAAAAAACAAATGAAATTACTACAGAAATAGAGCAAAAAGTTTTTGAGGTCTTAAATAATGAGATGTACACAGATGATGGTTATAATTTCTTGGTAGAAAGTACTGTCTCTCAAGTTGGAGAGGGAGCAGGAAACCCCGAAAAAGATGGAGGCTCCTCTGCAGAAATGCCACACAAAGGGAAAATTACAGCATCCATGCGTGAGTTTAAATACAGAAGAGGTGAGGATAGTGAATTGTTACGACAAAAGGTTCAAGCTGCCTTAGTTGGAATATATCCGGGTGTTCTAATTTCTGTAGAGAAAGATGCAAACGGTCCCCCTGCCGGATCTCCAATTAATATTGAACTTAATGGAGAAGACTACGAACAATTAATTTTTACAGCACAGAGAATGCGAGATTATTTAAACACGCAAAGTATTCCAGGGGTAGACGAGTTAAAAATTGATGTAAATAAATCCAAGCCTGGGATGCAAGTCTTAGTAGACCGGAAAAAAGCAGGTGAATTAGGGGTTTCTACTGGTCAAGTTGGTCAACAATTACGGGCTGCTATTTTTGGTAACAAAGCAGGAATTTATAAAGAAAATGGAGAGGATTATGATATCTATGTTCGCTTTAACAAAGATGACAGATATAATACAAGTGCAGTCTTTAATCAAAAAATCACATTCAGAGATCAGGCAACTGGTAAAATTAAAGAGGTTCCAGTTTCTGCTGTGGCCTCTCAGATGAATAGCTCAGGATTTAGTGCGATTAAACATAAAAATACAAAAAGAGTAGTTACGGTATACTCTGCCTTATCACCAGGAGAAACAGATGCTGGTGCTGTAGTCGCCAGAATTGAAAATTCAATGAAAAATTTCAAGGATTTTCCTAAAGGAGTAAAAATAGATTATACTGGTCAAATAGAAGAAGAGAAAAAACAAATGAATTTTTTAGTTGGAGCCTTTATAACAGGTTTGTTATTAATTTTCTTCATTTTAATTCTTCAATTTAATTCAGTTTCAAAACCAGGAATTATCATGTTAGCAATCTTTCTAAGCTTAATTGGTGTTTTTGGTGGTTTGGTGCTTTCTGGAGCTCCTTTTGTAATTATGATGACCATGGTTGGAATTATTGCTCTTGCAGGAATTGTAGTAAATAATGGTGTAGTGTTATTAGATTATGCAGAGCTATTAATACGTAGGAGAAAATTACAAGATGGCATACCTGAATCAGATTATTTACCGCTAGAAAGTTTATATGAAACTGTTATAAAAGCAGGAAAAGCTAGATTACGCCCTGTACTATTAACTGCCATTACTACTATACTTGGATTAATACCTTTAGCTATAGGTTTAAATATAAACTTCTTTACATTATTTAGTAGCTTTAATGCAAATATTTATATGGGTGGAGATAATGTTGTTTTTTGGGGGCCTCTAGCAAAAACAGTTATTTATGGGTTATTAATTGCTACATTCTTAACATTAATTGTGGTGCCAATTTTATTCTTCCTAGTTACCAAATTTAAAATGAGAATAAAAGGACTGCTAAAAACAACATAAAACCTATAAAAAGTTTCCACAAAAAATACTTTAAGAGGATATAAACCTGAGGGTTTCATCCTCTTTTTGTATTTTCGAAATTATGATGCAAAACAAAAAATCTTTTACAGTAGATGAACTTCAAAAAAAAATGGAGTATTACTGTGTTTATCAAGACCGCTGTCATCAAGAAGTAGAGCGAAAAATGAACGAATATCAATTAATACCTGAGGCAAAAGAAAAGATTTTATTGTATTTAATGGCACATAATTTTTTAAATGAAGAACGTTTCTCTAGAAGTTTTGCTCGAGGAAAGTTTAGAATTAAAAATTGGGGAAAACAACGAATAGTTAGAGAGTTAAGAGTTAAAAACATATCAAACTACAATATTAAATCTGCCTTAAAAGAGATCAATGAGGAAGAATATTTGCAAACTATTTATAGAATAACTGAGAATAGAAATAATAGCATTACTGAAAAGAATACTTTGAAGAGAAAAAAAAAGTTACAAAACTTTCTTTTAAGAAAAGGTTTTGAATATGACTTAATCTTTAAAACAGTTAATGAAGTTATGGGGGTAAGTTTTTAAAATCAGATTAAAAAAGTTTTATTTGATGTCTTTTAATAAAAGTTGAATTGAAGTATTTCCGTTCCATTCATTTTCATCTAAATTATATGCAATATCAAAATCATTTTGGGTAGATGATATTTTATCACCAAGGCCAAAACCTATGGCATTGTATGTTTTTTGATCAGCTCCGCTAATGATATTTAATTTTAAATGGCTTTTATCCGCTCCAACTCTTTTTCCATAACCATTGTCTCTAACAGAATTAGTTGTAAAAACAGGTTTCATATTTTTTGGGCCAAAAGGCCCCATTTGCTTGAGTATTCTAAAAAATTTTGGAGTAATATCTGACAAATCTAGAGTGGAATCAATGGTAATTTCAGGAATTAATAATTCTTTGTCTATAGTTTTTTTAACCACTGCTTCAAATTTTTCTTTAAAAGGGATATACTGATCAGGGTTTAATGTTAAACCAGCAGCATATTTATGACCTCCAAATTGTTCAAGATAATCTGAACATTGTTCAAGTGCTTCATAAATATCAAAACCTTTTACGGATCTAGCTGAGGCAGCAAGTTTATCACCACTTTTTGTAAAAACTAATGTAGGTCTATAATAAGTCTCTATGAGTCTAGAAGCCACAATGCCAATAACACCTTTATGCCAATTTTCAGAATAAACAACCGTTGAAAATTTTTCTTTTTCATTAGCTGATTCAATTTGTTGAAGAGCTTCATATGTAATTTTTTTATCGATTTCTTTTCTTTCAATATTAAACTTTTCAATGGAAGCAGCAAAATCTACTGCCGCTTCATAATCCATTTCACTCAAGAGTTCTACTGCATAGTTTCCGTGCTTCATTCTGCCTGCAGCATTAATTCTTGGAGCAATAATAAAAACAACATCAGTGATGGTTAATATATTTTTTTTCACTCCTTGAATAATTGCCTTAATTCCATTTCTTGGATTCGAATTTATTACCTGTAAGCCAAAATAGGTAAGTATTCTATTCTCGCCAGTTATAGGTACTATGTCTGCTGCAATTGCAGTAGCTACTAAATCTAAGTATGCTGTTAAATCTTCTAGGGTTTGCCCTCTTTTTGAGGCCAAGGCTTGAATTAATTTAAACCCTACTCCACAGCCACATAACTCATCGAAAGGATAGGAGCAATCTTTTCTTTTTGGGTTTAAAACTGCTGCTGCCTTTGGTATTTTATCGCCAGGTTTATGATGATCACAAATAATAAAATCAATATTTTTTTGTGAAGCATAATTAACTTTCTCTAGAGCTTTAATTCCACAATCTAGTGCTATAATAAGCGAAAAATTATTATCTGCTGCAAAATCAATTCCTTGGTAGGAGATTCCGTACCCTTCATTATACCTGTCTGGGATATAAGTAGCTATTTGATTTGTGATTGTTTTTAAATAGGATGATACTAAAGAAACAGCTGTTGTTCCGTCTACATCATAATCTCCATAAATAAGAATATTTTCATTGTTGGCAATTGCTCTCTCGATTCTAGAAACAGCAATATCCATATCTTTTAACAAGAAAGGGTCATGAAGATCATCTAATGATGGGCGAAAGAATTTTTTTGCTTGCTCAAAAGTATGTATGCCTCTTTGAACCAAAAGTTTAGATATGATTTTATCAATTGAAAGAGCTTCTGATAGTTGATCAACTAAGGATAAATTAGGTGCTGTTTTTAAAGTCCAACGCATAGCAATTTTTATTGCTTATGAAGATACACTTCTGTAGTTACTTTTGCAAATTGACGAAACATTTCCATTACACCACAATATTGATCTACAGATAATTTAACAGCTTTATTAATTTTATCTTCTTGTAGATCACTTCCATAGAAATGATATTCTATAACTACTTTGTGATAGTACCTTGGGTGCTCTTCTGTAAGTTCTCCATGAACAATCATTTTAAAATCGTCTACCTCGGCTCTCATTTTTTTTAATAATGAAACAACATCCAAACCTGAGCATCCTGCTAAAGAAGATAGCATTAATGCTTTTGGGCGTAGTCCTTTATTTTCTATTCCTTCATCAGGAGCGTCCATAAAAAGGCTTTCACCACTGGGATTGTCGGATTCAAATACCATATTTTCTTTCCAAACGGTTGTTACTATATTATTTGCCATAAATTTTTATTTTTAACAAAAGTAATAACAATGCTTCAATAAATCTTATGTTATATTTACAACTTATTTTTAAAAAAAAGCTATAAAAAATCCATTTCATGAATACCAAATCTTTTCATAGGATCTTTTTTCTCTTATTATTAACATCTTTCTCATCTTTCTCTCAAACCCCTGAAGATGCGAAGAAAAAATATCCCATAAGAAATGTCATTAAAAATAACAAAACAGTATCAACTATAATTAACACTGATTTTAATTATAATTTCTGTGATGATGACGGTGACGGCATTATGACCATAGATCTTACCACCATATTAGATGAAGTACAAGTTGCTGTATCTGGGGATTTGCAGGTAGCTGATCCTAAACTTCTTATTGGAACTTCAGATGAAAAATTATTAGAAATAGATAATATTTTACAAAACCCAATTACTACAGTATTGTGCGAATTACCCGACAATACGTATGATGTTGCAATGAACTCAAATTTGCACTTTTACACAACAAATTATAATTCTATTGATTATGTAGATGATCTTACTTGTCAGACAACTTCTCAATTGAATATGGGTGGTAATTCTTTATCTTTTGACACTCAAGATAATCTTTACTTTAATGCCCTTGGCGCTGGTTCAGCATCTACCTCTGCTGTTTATAGATTAGACTCAGGATCAGGTGCTACTCCATACATATGGCATGATTTTAATTCAGGTACTGCAGGTGGAGATTTTGTTATTTATGGGAATTACATGTACATCGCTTGGAAATTTAATGAAGATGTTTTGTTAAAGGTAACCATAGACGATGATATAAATTATGTTTCACATGAAGTATTAGGGCCTCTGAAGTTTAACACTTTTGGTTTAGCTAGTGAACAAGGGATTTTATACGGGATAACAGAAGACGAGATTTATAAAATAAATTTAGCAACTTCACCACCCTCTTTTGAGACCATTCTTTTAAATGATTATACACATGGTGCTTGGTATGGTTCAGCTGGTTTTAGCGAAGCAATTGCCTTTTCATCTTCAGCTCATCTTAGCCAATTAGATGCAGATAATAATGACAATCCATTACCAAACCCATGGGTAAATACGGTCCCTGGAGAACAAACTATTTTTATCAGAACAGAGGAGGTTTCAGAAGATAGTAACTATACGGTTACCCCTGTAACCATAACCATCTCCCAAACTCCAGTAATTGCAAGTACTCCACCCGACATGGAAACTTGTGATTTTGATGGAAATGGCATAGAATTATTTGATTTAACACCACAAACCAGTCTAATTTTTGGGGCTCAAGAT
>CALKFR010000046.1 GCA_938084555.1 uncultured Flavobacteriaceae bacterium
GATTGAAATTATGTGTTGCAATCTGAGCCAAGTTTTTAAATATAGGATAACCTATGCCTAATCCTTGAAAGTCAGGAAGCACTACAACTCTTCCAATATTATAACAAGCCTTTAGCTTTGGATGAGGAAAAGCATTTAAAGAGCCATAACCTACTAATGCATTGTTCCAGTAATACAAATAACAATGTGGTGTATTACTAGGAAGTTCTGCAGTTAAATAGTGATGCTGTTTAAATACGCTCCAAGCACTTTTGTCGGCTTTTCTAATTTCCAAAGTGATGTTTGGTCGCCTGGCTAACCTTTCCGTGCTTAAGATTCCAGTTTTGGTATCAAATATCCAATCCGGTCTTAACCACTCAATTACGTCATAATGGCAACCTACCAATACGATATTTTTTAAGCCTTTTCTATCAACATATTTTCTAATTGAATTAGATAAAGCCTTAGCAACATTCCTATCTATAACAGAAGTAAATTCATCTACCACCGCATTAGATTTTAAAGCCATAGCCATTTGAGCTCTAAATTTTTGACCTGTTGATAATGTTTGATATGGTTTAAGTTGATCAGGAATACTATTTAAAGCAACTGCTGATAACTTTTCTGCCGCCTCATCATATGAATTAAAATGACTTGCTACAGCTTTATTAGGGTCCCAAATATATTCCTCTTCCTGTAATCCTAATGTTTTTAATATAGAACTTTTACCTGAACCACTTGGTCCAACTATTAATCCTATACCAAAGTCTTTTGGCATATCAAAACTTGGTACAGTAAAACTATTTTCTCCTGTCCAAGCAAAATCACTGGCAGAACTAATCCTGTCAGTAATAGCATCTCTTTCAACTTTACTTTTTAGTATTGTCATTATTATCTCCTATGTTATTTTAATACTTGATGGTTACGACCTTCCATACACTTTTTATATATATTGGCATATTGATTATGACCTTCAGGACTTGAAAGCCAAAAATTAATATTACCTAAAAGTGTACTATTTTCTTTTGCTAAATGTGAACAATGCAAAAGATCATCTGAAATTTCTGAAGCATTAGATGTTTCAAATTTTGATCTACCTTTTGTATCAACAACCGGTTCATATTTAGCACAACCCTGTAATAACAAAACAAATATTGTTATTAACATTATTGTTTTATTCATTTTTATTCTCCTGCTTTATTATTGTTTTTATTATTGTTGGTATTGGATTAAATTTATAATTACTACAACCAGTAATTAATAAACATATAATTATTATTTTACCAATAAACATAATTAGCTAATCCATTTCCTAATATCACAATAACTATTGCAAATATAGTCAATTTAAAATTATCACTCATTTATATCCCCCTGTTAATTGATTGTTGTACCTTTGCTAACCTATTGTATAATTGATCTTCAAATACAATTGGATAGTTAGATTCATCATAATAATTATTAGGCAACATTGTAAACTGTTTATCACCTATTTTATATATAATATCCAAATGGTATTCATAAGTAATCCAAGTCCGTCTAGGATTTTTTATATCCAATAATATAACAGACTCTGGACCAGCTTTTTCTTCCACCAATTTATTATTAATATCAATAATTAATTTATCTTTATTAATTAAAAGTGGTGGTGGTGGTAACTCATTTTTCCTATCAATCATCTTTTTTATATTAGGCTTAAGCATACCTTCTCCTGTTTAATTGAAAATGTAGTCATATCATCAAATTGTTCTCCAATAAGATTTGCTAATTCTGCAAATTCGTTTAAAGGTCTTTTTGTTCCATTAACTTTTTGATCTGCTTTTAAACCTTTTTGAACATGCTCTATTCTTTTATCTAAAGTCTTCATATTTATTTTTATATTACTCATTATTTATCCTCCATTATTTTAGTTTTTAACAATTGTTCAAATACAAATGTTTTAGCATAGTCTTTTCTATAATCTTTAAGATCAACTGTTAATTGATTTAAAGCAACTGTATGTGAAGCATTTCTAAATTTGGCATCCTTTGGTTGAACACCATCTTTAATAAAATCTTCATTAAGTTTATGTAAAGTGCCTATTGTTGAAATAGCCTGCATTATATTAGCAATAAAAAATAAACTTGTTTTTCTATTTTCTAAAACATCTTTTAATAGCTCTTTTGGTTTTCCATATAACCAATAACCAGCATTTACAGACTCAAATCTAGGATATTCTTTACTTAACATTTCAACTTCATCATCCACGTTAATATCAAAACCCTTCATTAATTTATTCATATTTATCCTCCATTGTTTGTTGTTTCCCTTTTGGAGTAGGCTTTAACACCCACTCCGCTATTTGTTTTTCAAATCTAGCTATTTCATTTTCTAATCTAGATTTATATTCAAACCATACTTCAGTTATTAAAGATAGGTTGACATTTTTAACTTTAGGTTTATATAATCTATAGCCCATCTGTTGACCTGGTAATAAATACTCAGGAACTTCAGGTGGTTTTTTATCAAACCTATCTTCTCTTGATAAGTTCCAATAAAGATTATCTGCTATTTCATATTGTTTAACCATCTTAATTAAAGCATCAACAGTTGCTTGAGAAGGTTTTGAATTTAAAACTTCCTTAAGTGTTGGCTTTAACATTACTTTAA
>CALKFR010000047.1 GCA_938084555.1 uncultured Flavobacteriaceae bacterium
GACTTACGGGTGGAACAATAACTTCAACTGGAACTCTATCACACGCAGATACGTCAAGTCAAGGTTCTGTAAATAATTCAGGTAATACATATATACAAGACGTAACACTAGATACATATGGACATGTTACAAGTCTAACATCTGCCACAACCACACTAACTACGCTTGGATATACAGGTGCTACAAATGCAAATTATATAACTAACAATAACCAGTTAACTAATGGCGCTGGGTATGTAACATCTTCAGGAGGTTCAATGTCTACCTGGATTTTAAAAGAAGGTAATGGCGTAGAAACAAGCACAGTAAGTAACGGAGAAACTGTTACTTTTGCTCAGGGTGCAGGAATACAAACAGAACTTACTTCTACTTCAAGTGGCGGAACTCTCACTATTACTAACACCATAACAAATAATAACCAACTTACAAATGGCGCGGGGTATACAACAAACACAGGTACAGTAACAGGTACAGGCTCAAGTGGAAGGGTAACTCTTTGGAACGGTACTTCAAGTGTAAACTCAAGTGGTTCGCTTACTTTTTCTTCTGGAACTTTGTATTCAGAAAAGAACTATCACGTTAAAACAGGAGCCACAACGGTTGGGTATACTTCTACTAATGATACAGACACAGGTTTAGGTGAGTTTGATGGCAGTAACGGAGTAAGTCTTGTAAGTAAAGGCGCAAAGCAAATTACTGTAAAAGAAAATGCTATTAAGTTTGATCCATATACTTCTACATCAGTTGCCACAACAGGAAGCTTAAATGCTAATCAAAACAACCAGGCGCCATCTCAAGATACATTAGCAACTTTAGCTGTTGATCCAAGCGGTAATGTAGTAAGAGCAGAGCAAGAAGGAACATGGACATTTACAAGAGCGCAATTAGACGCTACTTTAGGAAATACTTTAATAGCAGCGCCAGGAACAAACAAAGCAATTATAGTTACCGAATCTGATTGGATGGTGAAATATAATGCAACAGGATCTATGAGCGGTACTCAAACTTATGATGTAAGACAAGCAAGTAATACAAATGCCTCCGCTACAATATCTACACTCCCTGGAACAAGAATAAATGAAATATTAAGTTCCTCACAAGGAACACCTGCAAATCCAAGTTATGGGTTTTGCTCAAGAGATATTCCATTACAGACAAGAACTTATAAAACAAATACAGCAACTACATTACACAAGGCATCAAATGGTGCTTTGCCAACTGGTGTAATAAGTATATCTATAAAATTAAAATATAGAATATTTGATGCAACTACTTTTTAATGTAAAAACCGCTAAAATCAAGTGATAATAGAAATATACCTGCTCGGTGAGAGCAATAACCAATGTCTAATTTAAAACCGAAACCAATGACATTTTTTTACCAGACTAGTTCGTGGAATAGTCAACCACAAATAACACAAGAAACCTTAAACCTTTGGAAGCATGTAGCTGACAAAAAGAACTGGCGTATTGTACAATTACCAAATGGTTTTTACCAAACCGAATACAAAGATCCAAAATGTGAATGTAATCCTGAAAAAGATACATGTTGCGAAAACTGGATTGATGTAACCAGACGCGAAACATTAGAAGGAGCAGAACAAGCTATTGATTCATCAGTTGCTCATTATGCTAAAAAAATAGAATTCGCAAATGGACCTAAGGTTGTAAAAACTTTTAAATAAAATAAATCAAATTTAATTAAATCAAATTATGTCAGACATGATAGTAAAAAACCTTAGTTTTGGAAACGAAGCTAAGCAAGAAGTATTTAAAGGTATAGAAAAACTCACAAAAGCTGTTAGCTCTACACTTGGAGCTAGCGGCAAGTGTGTTTTGCTAGAAGATTCCTTTGGAAACCCAACCATAACAAAAGATGGTGTAACAGTTGCAGATAGTGTAATACTTAAAAACCCTATAGAAAATTTAGGTTGTAGTTTATTAAAACAAGCTGCAAGAAAAACAGTAAAAGAAGCTGGTGATGGAACTACTACTGCAACGGTATTAGCTCATGCTATTTTAATTGAAGCATATAAGCTTTCAAGCACTAGTAACTCTAGAGAGATAAAAGAAGGTATAAATAAAGCTACTGATAAAGTAATTAAATATTTAGAATCAATATCATTACCAGTTAAAAATGATATGATTGATCAAATAGCAACTATATCTACAAACAACGACAATAAACTAGGTAAAATTATAGCCGATGCGTTTAGATCTGTAGATAATACAGGTGTTGTAATGATGGAGCAGTCAGAAAGTGGTAAAACAGAGCTTGAAGTAATAGAGGGTTCTCAATATTTTAAAGGATTAACTAGTCCTCATTTTGTTACTAATAAAGCTAAAAATACAGCTGAATTAACTAATCCACTTGTTTTACTTATAGAATCTCCAGTAGAAAGTATTAGACAAATACAAAGTGTTTTAGAGTACGTAATAAAAAACAATAAACCTTTACTAGTTATAGGTGATTTAAGTCCAGAAGTTTTATCGGCTTTAGCAATGAATAAAACTAAAGGTAATATAAAAGCAAATGTAATTGAAGCACCTACACTAGGTGTTAACAGAAAAGAAATGTTTGATGATTTAGCTCTTTTGACAGGCGCTACGTTAATAAACGAAGATTTAGGCGATGATATGGATATGATTCAAATAGAACATTTAGGATCATGTTTAAAGTCTGTTACTGATAAAACAGAAACTATAATTCAACTTAAAGAAATAAATCAAGAGTCTTTAACAATTATAAAAGATATAAAAAAAGAATTGTTAGTATGTAAAATTCCTGACAAAACTATAAGACTAGAAAAGCGACTAGCCATGTTAGCTGCAAAAATCGCAGTTGTTAAAGTAGGTGCTAATTCAGATATCGAATTAAAAGAAAAAATGGATAGAGTTGAAGATGCTGTTTGCGCTACTAAAGCCGCTATTAAAGAAGGTATAGTGCCAGGTGGTGGAATTGCTTTGTTAAACGCTAGTTCTAATATAAAAGCTAGGTCAGATGGAGAGACTATACTGCTAGAGGCAATTAGAGCACCATTTAAGACTATATTAGAAAATGCTGGTATAATAGACATTGATATACCTAAGATAAAAGGAAGAGGCTTAGATGTTATTACTGGTAAAACAGTTAACATGATTGATTATGGTATAATTGATCCATTATTAGTTACTAAAAGCGCTTTAAAAAACGCGGCGTCAGTAGCTACTACAATACTTTCAACTGATTGTGTAATAAATAACATAAGAATAGATGAAAGCAATAGGTAGAAATTTAATAATAGAAAAAGAAAAACAAGTAACCACAGAAACAAAGGGTGGTTTAATTCTTGCGGAGTCACATAGAGAAGACATTAGATATACAAAGGCTAAAATTATATCTATTGGAAATGAGGTCGAAGGCTTAAAGCAATCAGATACTATATTCTTTGATAGACACGCGGGTCATAAAATAGAAATAGGTGATTTAACCTATCACGTCATTAAATTACAAGATGTAGTTGTTGTTTTATGAGAAAGCTAGATGCAGTAGATTTAAAAAATCTTAATCTGTTAAAACACTACCGTATAATCCGAAAGTGGGCTTGTAAAAACAACAACTTAAATGACGCTGATTTAGAATTGTTAATATACTTAGAATCTATAGAGTATTTCACTAAACAAGATTTTAAAACTGGTAGTTACTCGTATAGTTGGGATAATCGCCGATGGAACAGACTTCTTAAGCAGGGCTGGATAGTTGTTTGGAGAAATAGAAATAGAACAACACAGAAGTACAATATATATAATGTTTCTTTTAAATTTAAACAATTAATAAACAAAATTTATAAAATAATGTTAGGTGAAGAAGATTTACCTATTAGTAAAAGAAGAAACAAAATAATAAATGGAAATAGTTACACAGATAAAGTACTGACAAAAGCTATTTATAACGTAAATAAAGATAAACACAGATAAACATGAGTTTTAAATCAAGTATGCCATACCAACTAAATCCGCAATTAAAAGCGCAGGTTGATGCAAAAGAATCTAGAGATGCAGCTGCATTTGCTCCAGGTGGTATAAACGATGGAACACCATGGTGGAAAAGAGATTCTTATTTAGAAGCTACAGGGCAAGAAGTTGCAGAAAAACCAATTGAAAAAGTAGAATGGGCTAATGGTTTAGGAAATAATATTGATGGAAGATATAAAAACTTTCAATTACCAGATGAACTAAGATATAGTGAAAATGTTGTTAGCGATAGAGATAGAACTGGCATGGCTTATCAAAACGCTGCTAGAGAAAGAGATATAATTCAAAGCCAACAAGATTTATTAACATATGGACCAGCTGGAAAACCACAAATAACAAATAACGATATGAACAACATACAAGATCCAAGTATTATAGACCCAGCCAACATAGGTGAAAGTGGTCAATTAAATTCTTTTAAACCTATAGCACAACAAGTTGCAGGTTCTCTTTATGGTAATAATTTAGAAAAAACAGCTGCATTATCTCCTGTAGCTATGAAAGATCCTTTAAAAGGCGCTTACAGTGCTGTTGATGCTTATAAAAACGCTATGAATATAGGTAATCTTGTTGCTTCAGGTGGTAAAACTAATTATGTAAAAGACACTAATGCAGTAAATAAGTCTTTAGGCCTTCCAAGTCTTCCAAATCTTAATTCTATGGGTGGAGGAAAAGGAGGAAGTTACTCAAATCCTAAAAACACATTAAGCACAACAACACCATCATCAACATCTACTCCAACACCACCAAGTACTCAATATGATTTTCAAAGTAAAATGGGTATTTCAGAAGGTTTTGACGGTTCTAATTTAAAAAACAAAGAACATAGAAATTCTTTTTTAGGTACTTACAAAAGAAATGAAAAATCTATTCAAGCTAGAATTGATGACGCTACAGCTGCTGGTAAAACAAGAAAAGTAAATAGATTAAATAAAAAAATGCAAAACTTTAAAGATTATCAAGCTGGAGGCAAAGGCTTTGTAGGAAGAGCGTTTGAAAGTATTGGAAACATTTTTAAATAAAAACTATAAATAAAAATTAATAATAAATAAAAAAATATGTCAAATCACGGAAAATATGATCCTTCAATGGAGAAATTAAAACCTGGAACTAAAGTAGGTATAGTGGGTGAATCTCATGTTTGGGACGGGCCATTAAACCAAGAAGGCAGAGCTCACGGAGAAGGTTCAAGCTCAGGTATAAAAGGTATGCAAATACTAAAAGCGCCCTGCAGAACATGTGACTCTAGTATACCAATAACTACAAGAGCAAAAATAGGATAATATGTTTATTGGAAAAATTCAACATTCAGCAAAAACAAGTCCAATAACTAAAAAAGCAACTTGCTGGAAAGGTTATAAAGCTGAGGGTAAAAAGAAATCACCTAGTGGTAAAAAAACTAAAGGAGGGAAAATTAAAATGGTTAACAACTGTGTTAAAGCTTAATAAGCATGTATATACAGTCAGACAATCCATTTAACTCTGCTTTGCCTAAAAAAGGCAAAATAAGAAAAACTACTAAGGGTAAAGGAAGAAATTTTAGAACTACTGACGAAGGCGCTGGTATGACTAGCAAAGGCGTTAAAGAATATAGAAAAAAGAATCCAGGTAGTAAATTAAAAACAGCAGTTACAGGTGATGTAAAACCAGGTAGCAAAGCTGCTAAAAGAAGAAAATCATTTTGTGCTAGATCAAAAGGCTGGACCGGAGAAAGAGGTAAAGCAGCTAGAAAACGCTGGAAATGCTAAAATAAAAACCAAACCAAAACAATAAAAAAAAAACAATCATGGGTTACACAGGAAACAACCATTACGCGCAAAAATATGACGCGTCAAAAGCTTACGACAAAGACTTGACAGCTTCGGCTAGACTACACTATTTAGAAAACAGTGAACACGACAAACACGACCACCCTGCTAAAATGTGTGGGCCAGGAAATCACGCACCTAAAATGCATGGGTCAATGAAAGGTGATCAATCAGATCAACATATAGATTATAAAAACTACAAAGGAACAGACAAAGGTTACCACGGTAGTACAGGTTCTTCACATGGAGATCAATCAAATATTTTTCATGACTATGACAAGCATCCAGCTAAAATGTACGGAGAACCAGCGGCTAAATTCAACTCTGGTCTTAGAGAAGCTTCTGACTCAGGAAAGTTAGATAACAATCCTAAATTTAAAGCAGCTGTTGATGCAGCTCCTAAAATGGCTGGTGACATGGGTCACAATGTTTTAGCACAAGATATGAGATCTAACCAAATAGCTGGAGCATCTGGCGATATGGGATATGCAGGCGACGCATCTGGCGCATCAGAACCTATGTTGAAAGCTTTAGGTAAGCCAGCAATAATGTTAAAG
>CALKFR010000048.1 GCA_938084555.1 uncultured Flavobacteriaceae bacterium
TTCGCATCTAGGTTTTTTATGTTGGGTACCAATGATAAATCCATGACTAAATTTTTTAACAAAAGTACAAAATAAATGTTGTTGAGGTTTGGTATCTTTAACCCTCAATAATTTAAGGTTTATGAAAAAAATAGGGATATTGTTATTGGTGTTTATAGGGATGGTTTCCTGTAAAAATGAAATTAAAAATCCAACAAGAATTGCTGCATTATTAATTGATTCTACACAAGTTAGAAAACACTTGTATACTTTAGCCTCAGATGAGATGGAGGGGAGGAGAGCTGGTACTATTGGTATTGAGCGTGCTGCACAATATATAGAGCATGAATTTAAACGAATGGGACTCAGTACGTATGATACCCTTTCATCCTATAGACAAACCTTTGCGTTTAAAAATAGACGAACCCAAGAAGAGATTGTCTCTAGTAATATTATAGGTGTACTAGAAGGAAAAAGTAAAAAAGAAGAAGTGGTCATCATTTCTGCACACTATGACCATTTGGGCATTCGAGCAAAAGAAGGGGTGTTAGATAGTATCTATAATGGTGCAAATGACGATGCTTCTGGGGTTACAGGTATTCTGGCTCTTGCTGAATACTTTAAAAAATTTGGCAGTGAAAGAACTCTTATTTTTGCAGCTTTTACCGCTGAAGAGATGGGTTTAATAGGCTCTACGCATTTTGGTAAGGGGATAGACGCTAGCAAGTTTGTTGCAGGAATCAACTTAGAAATGATTGGTAAAACCCCAAGTTTTGGCCCTAATACTGCATGGTTAACTGGTTTTGAACGCTCAGATTTTGGAAAAATAATTCAAAAGAATTTGGTAGGTACTGGCTATCAGTTATTTCCAGATCCGTATAAAAAATTTAATTTGTTTTTTAGGTCAGACAATGCTTCTTTGGCACGTTTGGGGGTGCCCTCGCATACGTTTTCTACTACGCCTATAGATGTAGATAAAGATTATCATCAGGTTTCAGATGAAGCAAAAACCCTAAACATTGCTGTAATTACACAAACCATTCAAGCAGTAGCTGTTGGCACTCAAAGTATCATCTCTGGAGAAGATACCCCAACTCGAGTTGTTTTAGAAGAAAAAAATAATTAATTAGATCATACTCAATGAATATTCATTTTATAGCTATTGGAGGAAGTGCCATGCACAATTTAGCCATTGCATTACACAACAAAGGGTATCACGTCACAGGGAGTGATGATACCATCCATGACCCCTCTAAATCGCGTTTAGAAAAAAAAGGACTTTTACCCAAAGCCTTTGGTTGGTTTCCAGAAAAAATCACACAAGATATCGATGTTATTATATTAGGGATGCATGCCAAGGAAGACAACCCAGAATTGTTGCAAGCTCAAGATATGGGCTTAAAAATCTATTCTTATCCTGAGTTTTTATACGAACAATCTAAAGACAAAACTAGGGTAGTTATAGGTGGATCTCACGGGAAAACCACCATAACCTCAATGATACTTCATGTGTTAGCCTACAATGATAGAGCAGTAGACTATATGGTAGGTGCACAACTAGAAGGTTTTGAAACTATGGTACACCTTACCCAAGAAAATGAGTTTATGGTATTGGAGGGTGATGAGTATTTAAGTTCTCCTATAGACAGAAGACCAAAATTTCATTTATACAAACCCAATATTGCTTTGTTAAGTGGTATTGCCTGGGATCATATCAACGTTTTTCCAACTTTTGAGGGGTATGTAGATCAGTTCAGAATTTTTACAGATTCCTTAACCAATGGAGGAATTATGGTCTATAATGAGGAGGATACTATTGTAAAGGAGGTTGTAGAAAGTTCTACACATACCATTAAAAAATATCCGTACAGCACACCAACCTATGAAATTGAAGATGGAATTACGGCTATAGATACCCCAGATGGGATGATGCCTTTGGAGATTTTTGGTGATCATAATTTACAAAACTTGGCAGGTGCTAAATGGATTTGCCAGCATATGGGTATCGATGAAGACGATTTTTATGAAGCCATTGCCTCCTTTAAAGGCGCAAGTAAGCGTTTGGAAAAAATTGCAGAAAATTCTCAAACGGTTATTTATAAAGATTTTGCGCATAGCCCGAGTAAAGTAAAAGCCACCACTGAGGCGGTAAAAAAGCAATATGCACAACGAGAGGTGATTGCTTGTTTAGAATTGCATACCTATAGTAGTTTAAATGCTGAATTTTTGAGTGAATACAAAGGAGCACTGGATCAAGCAGATAAAGCGGTGGTATTTTATTCACCCCATGCGGTAAAAATTAAACAGCTCGATCAAGTAACCACAGTACAGATTGAAGCGGCTTTTGGCAGGGAAGACTTAATTATTTTTACCAATCCTACAGAATTTAAAGGATTTTTATTCAGTCAAAATTTAGAACAAACAGCACTAGTGCTTATGAGTTCTGGAAATTATGGAGGCCTAGATTTTGAGGAAGTTAAGGGCTTGGTTTAGGGTTTCTTTATCCCCAATTGAATTAGTTTCTCTTTGCGCCAGTTTTTGTCGGTTATTTTGTTGTAGAGCCAAGTTCTGTAATTTTTATAAAAAAAGGATTTAAAGATTATTTCAACTCTTCTGTTAATCATTCTTTTTTTAATCTTTTTTTTAACTTCCTGTTTTAATAATTTATCATCATTAATAAGCTTATTAAAGTGTGTTAAATATTTTTGAATTTTTTTTGAGTTAGTATATTGAAGGCTTACAGGTTTGTTAAATACCTCAAAACAACTGGCTAAAAAAGAATTCAAGAGATGTTCTAAGGTATTGAATTTTTTAAA
>CALKFR010000049.1 GCA_938084555.1 uncultured Flavobacteriaceae bacterium
TTCTAAGCGGTTGCAAATGTAAAAACTATTTTCTAATCAACAAGAAAAAAATTACGTTTTTTTTAAATCTTTTTGCAACCCCATAAATCAAAAAACTAATTCTGTGTAAGTTACCTTAACTTATACCCACAAAATGGGACGCAAAGATACCACTTATTTAAAAAAACATACAAGAAATTTGATGAATATTTATGAAGAAATGGTAACTATTTAACCATCATGTAATTAAAGTAAAAGAAATTTAATTCTATCGTGTAAAACTTTGTTTTAATTAATTGTGTTCATCTGACTTTTCTGATATCTTTGCAGCATTATTATAATTAGATATCCAAATAATGATTAAAGTTACTTTACCTGATGGAAGTATTAAAGAATTTGAATCAAATTCTACCCCTTTTGATGTTGCAAGAAGTATTAGTGAAGGATTAGCGAGAAATATCATCTCTGCGAGCTACAATGGATTAACCATAGAAATAACAACGCCACTAACATCAGATGGAGCTTTAGTTCTATATACATTTAATGACGATGAGGGGAAAAAAGCATTTTGGCATTCCTCTGCTCATGTTCTGGCTGAAACAATTTTAGAATTTTACCCAAAAGCTAAACTAACCATAGGACCAGCTATTGAAAATGGGTTTTATTATGATTTAGATTTAGGAGATGATGTAATATCTGAAAAAGATTTTCAACAAATTGAAAAAAAGTTTTTGGAATTAGCTAGAGGTAAGCATGAATTTAAAATGCGTTCTGTTTCTAAAGCAGATGCATTGGCATTATATAAGAAAGAAGATAATCCATATAAAGTAGAGTTAATTGATGGATTGACCGATGGTGATATTACATTTTGTGATCATCATAATTTTACTGATTTGTGCCGGGGCGGACATATCCCGAATACAGGCATCATTAAAGCCGTAAAAATAATGAATGTTGCAGGTGCATACTGGCGAGGTGATGAAAAAAATAACCAGCTGACACGTTTGTATGGGATTTCATTTCCAAAACAAAAAATGCTCACTGAGTATTTGGAATTGTTAGAGGAGGCAAAAAAAAGAGATCATAGAAAATTAGGGAAAGAATTAGAATTATTTACCTTCTCACAAAGGGTTGGAGCTGGATTGCCGTTGTGGCTTCCAAAAGGAGCAGCCTTGAGAAATAGATTAGAAGATTTCTTAAAGTTAGCTCAAAAGAAAGCCGGTTATGAAATGGTAATGACACCCCATATTGGACAAAAAGAACTATATGTAACTTCTGGGCATTATGATAAATATGGAGAAGATAGTTTTCAAGCCATAAAGACTCCTAGAATGGATGAAGAGTTTTTGTTAAAACCAATGAACTGTCCGCATCACTGTGAAGTTTATAATTTCAAACCTTACTCATACAAGGATTTACCTAAACGTTTTGCTGAATTTGGAACTGTATATCGATATGAACAAAGTGGAGAACTTCATGGATTAACTCGTGTTAGAGGATTTACTCAAGATGATGCACACATTTTTTGCACTCCAGAGCAGCTTGATGAAGAATTTAAAAATGTTATTGATTTAGTTTTATATGTTTTTGGATCCCTTGGATTCGAGGATTTTACTGCACAAGTATCTGTTAGAGATAAAAGTAACCCTGACAAATATATTGGAGAACCTATAACTTGGGATATTGCAGAAAATGCAATTATTAGTGCCGCTTCGGATAAGGGATTGAATTATGTCATTGAAGAAGGTGAAGCTGCTTTTTATGGCCCTAAGCTAGACTTTATGGTGAAAGACGCCTTGGGTAGAAGTTGGCAACTTGGAACCATTCAAGTAGACTATAATCTTCCAGAACGCTTTGATTTAACTTATAAAGGAGCAGATAATCAACTTCACAGACCGGTTATGATTCATAGAGCTCCTTTTGGTTCTATGGAACGTTTTATTGCTGTTTTACTAGAGCATACTGGAGGAAACTTCCCTTTATGGTTAATGCCAGAACAAGTTATCATCCTACCAATCAGCGATAAATACCAAATATATACCGAAAAAGTTTTACATTTGTTGGAAAATTCCGAAATTCGCGCGCTCGTAGATAATAGGAGTGAAAAAACTGGTAGAAAAATTAGAGATGCAGAAGTAAGTAAGATACCCTTCATGCTCATCGTTGGCGAAAAGGAAGAAAAAGAAGGTACAGTTTCAGTTAGAAGGCACGGAGAAGGAGATTTAGGAACTTACAGCATAGAGGATTTTACAGCTCTAATAAAGAAAGAGATAGAAAAAACAGTAATACCATTTCATAATTAGTAACAATACCTGTTAAATCAGGATTAAATTTATAAGTCATAGCAATCAGGAGAAAAAGGTCTAGAGGACCATCAAGAGTAATTAAAGAAGATCAGCACAGAATTAACGACAGAATTCGTTTTGTCGATGAAGTTAGGTTGGTAGGAGACAATATCAAGGTAGACGTTTATCCTTTAGCTGTTGCTAAAGAGATGGCAAATGAACTAGAATTAGATTTGGTTGAGATTTCACCGAAAGCTGTGCCTCCAGTGTGTAAGATTATTGATTACCAAAAATTCTTGTACGAGCAAAAAAAACGAGAAAAAGTCATGAAGTCTAAAGCGACTAAAGTGATTATTAAAGAAATTCGTTTTGGACCTCAAACTGATGAACATGACTATGAGTTTAAGAAAAAACATGCGATAAAGTTTTTACAAGATGGAGCTAAATTAAAAGCATTTGTTTTTTTTAAAGGAAGGTCTATCATCTTTAAAGAACAAGGACAAATTCTTTTGTTGAAATTGGCTCAAGAATTAGAGGAATATGGTAAAGTAGAACAATTACCAAAATTAGAGGGTAAACGTATGATTATGTTTATTGCTCCAAAAAAAGTTAAATAAAAAATACTGTACACAAGTACAGAAAAGATAATAAGCGAAAATAAAAACGAAGGAGAGATGCCTAAAATGAAAACCAAATCTAGTGCCAAGAAACGTTTTAAGTTGACTGGTTCTGGTAAAATCAAAAGAAAGCATGCGTTTAAAAGTCACATCTTAACAAAGAAGTCTAAAAAACGTAAACTTAAATTAACTCATGATACTTTAGTACACAAGTCTGATGAGCCAAATATTAAAAAACAATTAGCTTTAAAATAAGCTTTGTTTAGGGAATTAGTTAATAACCATGGAGTTAGGCTCAATAAAGTGTTTGTTTAAACCGCCTACTACAAAAACAATTTAAATTATGCCAAGATCAGTAAATTCAGTAGCCTCAAGAAGAAGAAGAAAAAAAATCTTGAAGGCAGCAAAAGGTTACTTCGGACGTAGAAAAAATGTCTATACAGTAGCAAAAAATGCGGTTGAAAAAGCAATGTCATATGCTTACAGAGACCGAAAAAACAATAAGAGAAACTTCCGTTCATTATGGGTGATGCGTATCAATGCAGGTGCTCGTTTACATGGAATGTCTTACTCTCAGTTTATGGGTAAAATAAAAGCTAATAATATAGATTTAAACCGTAAGGTTTTAGCTGATTTAGCAATGAACAACCCAGAAGCTTTTAAGGCAATTGTTGAGAAAGTAAAATAAATTATAAATTCGCTTATAAGGAAAACCCAAACTTTAAAGTTTGGGTTTTTTTATTATATTAAAACACCCTTAAAAATCACTTATGAAATCATTATATCTATTTATTTTTTGTCTATTAATGTCAGTAAACACATTTTCACAAAAAGCAAAAAATGACACCTTACCTTTATCAAAACAGTTTGAACAAGTATACAGGAGATCGAGCTCTTACAAAGATTTTAAGGTTATTAGAAAGACCACCTTTCAAGATTTAAAAGAAAACACCTTA
>CALKFR010000050.1 GCA_938084555.1 uncultured Flavobacteriaceae bacterium
GTAACCTATCCATCAAAAAAATATTCTTTTTTAAATACACTAATACGGTTTGAAAAATTACTTTCTACTATTCACTATTTTTCTTATGCTAAACTAAAATCACCTTATATGGCTGATGGAAAAAATTTAGCTTACAAAAAAAGTGATTTTTTTAGAGTAAATGGGTTTATAAATCACATTAAAATAAATTCTGGACATGATAATCTTTTTATAAGAGATGCATCCACATCATCGAATACAACTATAGCACTGAGCCCAAAAAGCCATGTAATATCTGAAACTCCAAACACCCTAAGAGAATGGTTTTACCAAAAAAAAAATCATATAAAAACTACCTCACATTATAAACTTAAACATAAATTATTGATAGGGTTATATAATAGTTCCAAATTACTTTTTCTATTTTTAATTCCCTTTATATTAATTTTTAAAACTAACTCTTATAGCTTAATAATTATTTTAAGTTATATAAGCTTCAACTATTTGATTATTGGTTATTGTGCCAAAAAGTTACACGAAACTAGTTTAATATATTTATTACCGTTTTTAGAGTTATTTTTAGTTCTGTTTCAATTTGCTATATTTATAACCAACTCCATATCAAAACCAACGCATTGGAAATAACTAAAGAAATTTTGGCGAATCATATTGAGAAAGCAAAACAAGGAGACCAAAGTTCTTTTAATTTTTTATTACATCATTTTTGGTCAGACATTTACAACTATCAATTAAAAAGAAATCAAAATGAAAATGATGCTGAAGACATTACTATACAAACATTTTCTAAAGCATTTGATAAGATTAATAGTTTTGACAAAAAATATCAATTCAAAACTTGGTTAACAACCATTTCTAAAAATATACATATAGATTTAATTAGGAGAAATAAAAAATCTATAAATACTGCAACTAGTGAAGATCAAGAAGCTGAAGCTTATAAGATTGTTGATAATAACCCCACCCCTGAAGACAATATTATCACCGAACAAAACCTAGCTAAGCTTCTAGAAGATATCAAACAGCTAAAACCAAAATATCAAGAAGTTATTCATTTACGTTTTTTTAAAGAATTATCCTACAGGGAAATCTCAGAACATTTAAATGAACCTATGAGCAACATCAAAGTAAAATTATTACGTGCTAAAAAAATATTAGCGGAGATTATAAATAAATCTGAATGAAAAAAAACTTCCTAAAATCTATAGGTCCAGGATTACTTTTTGCTGGTGCAGCTATAGGTGTTTCTCACCTTGTTCAATCTACAAGAGCCGGAGCTGATTTTGGTTTTGGTTTATTATGGGCGATATTAATTGCAGCTCTATTTAAATACCCTTTTTTCCAATTTGGGCCTAGATATGCTGCGGCTACTGGAGAGACTTTGTTAGATGGATATAAAAAATTAGGTAAAGGTGTTTTGGCCATTAGTTACAGTATTAGTTTTATAACTATGTTCATTATTCAAGCAGCAGTTACAATTGTTACAGCTGGTTTAGCCGTAAATCTTTTTGGTTTTTTTGATATGGTTACTTGGTCTTTATTAATTACTATTATTAGTATTTCTATATTACTTATCGGCAAATACAAACTTTTAGATAACTTAATGAAATATGTTATTTTAATTTTAACTTTATCTACCCTTATAGCCGTTAGTGTTGCCATTACAAAAAACACCCAAGTATATACATTTACTCAAGTATTCCCTAAGGAAACCATTGAAATTTATTTTTTAATTGCTTTTTTAGGTTGGATGCCAGCTCCCTTAGATATTTCAATATGGCAATCTATATGGTCTTTAGAAAAAGAAAAGACAACATTAAAAAAAACAACAACTAAACAAGCCATATTCGATTTTAATATTGGGTATATAGGTACCATATTTTTAGCAGTCTGTTTTATCGTTCTGGGAGCTTTAGTGATGTACGGAACTGGTCAAAATTTTTCAAACAAAGGAAGTGTTTTTGCGGGTCAATTAATTGAATTATACACAAAAAACTTAGGTGATTTTGCCTATGTATTTATTGCTATAGCTGCTTTCACTACTATGTTTAGTACTACTATTACCACACTAGACGCCTCTCCTAGAACAATGTCTATAGCCAATGATTTATTATTTTCAAACAAAATAAGGTTGAAATACTATTTTTGGATTATTCTTTTAGGAATAGGAACTTATATAATCCTTAGATACTTTATAGACGACATGGGTTTAATGGTAAAAATAGCTACCATATTATCTTTTTTAACAGCACCCTTTTATGCTATTTTAAACTTTATTCTAATTACTGGAAAACATACACCAAAAGAGCATCAACCGTCTATATATTTAAAAGTTTTAAGTATCGTTGGAATTATTTTTTTAATAGCATTTAGTTCATGGTTCCTGTTTAGTTTGTAATAGTTTTCTTCGTAACTTTGCATTATAAATTACATAAATAATGGCAAACGATATTGCTGTACTACCTAAAAGAGTTAAAAAACCAGAATGGCTTCGTGTAAAACTACCTGTAGGGAAAAAGTACACAGAGCTCAGAGGATTGGTAGATAAGTATAAATTAAATACTATTTGTACCAGTGGAAGTTGTCCTAATATGGGAGAATGTTGGGGAGAAGGTACTGCTACCTTTATGATTTTAGGAAATATCTGTACTAGATCTTGTGGTTTTTGTGGGGTTAAAACTGGAAGACCCGAAACAGTTGAATGGGATGAACCTGAAAAAGTAGCTAGATCAATTAAAATAATGGGTATAAAACATGCCGTAATTACTTCAGTTGATAGAGATGATTTAAAAGACGGAGGATCTATTATTTGGGCCGAAACAGTAGAGGCAATTCGAAGAGCAAACCCAAATACAACCTTGGAAACTTTAATTCCGGATTTTCAAGGAAAAACAAATCAAATAGATCGTATTATTGATGTTCATCCAGAAGTGGTATCACATAATATGGAAACTGTTAGAAGATTAACTCGAGAAGTAAGAATTCAAGCAAAGTACGATAGAAGTCTTGGTGTACTTCAATACCTTAAAGAAAAAGGAATGAGAACCAAAACTGGATTAATGTTAGGTCTTGGTGAAACTGAGGAAGAAGTTATTCAAACGATGAAAGATTTACAAGGGGTAGGACTAGATGTTCTAACAATTGGTCAGTATTTACAACCCACAAAAAAACACTTACCTGTAAAGGAATTTATTACACCTAATCAATTTAAAAAATACGAAACTTTAGGCTTAGAGATGGGCTTTATGTATGTGGAAAGTGGTGCCTTAGTTCGTTCCTCATACAAAGCACACAAACACGCTATATAAAAATATCAAAAAAAATTAATTACAATATAAATTTTAGAGATTAGTTTAAATAAAAATAATTATTATTAATAAATAAAAAAATAAGTGACTTTTGGCACAATAGTTGAATTACATGTTTAGTAAATCTTAGTTATTTGATTTATAAAAAGTAATTTGATTAGTTTTAGTTAAAAAACCATCTCTATTATAGAGATGGTTTTAATATATAATGCCTATTTGTATCTTTTTAAACTTTATCTAAAGCTTGTAATTTTTTTGCAATAGCTTCAACTCTGTCTAAAACTCGGAGTAAATTACCACTCCATAATTGACCAATTTCTTCTTCAGAGTAACCTCTTTTTAGTAGCTCTGCAGTTACGTTTAATGTTTCAGAAGCATCATTCCATCCATATACGCCTCCACCTCCGTCAAAATCTGAACTTATACCAACATGATCTAATCCCATTTTTGTAACCAAATAATCTATATGATCAACAAAATCTGCGACATTTACTGGTTTTGGATCCGACTCATTCATCATCAGAGCTGCTTCTTTTGACATTGCTCTATATTCTTTAACATATGTTTTACGATCAGTATCTTTTAATTTTCTAATTTGATCCCAAGACATCATTTCTATTCCTCTTTCTTTAGCTAAATTTTCAACTTTTTTTGATAATGCAGATGCATATGCAGTATGCTTCTCTGAATTCACATAAGAACTGAATGCTACTGTTTGGACTACCCCTCCATTAGACTTTATCCATTCTAATTGCTCATCATCTAAATTTCGACTATGATTACATAAAGCCCTTGCTGATGAATGAGAGGCAATAATGGGTGCTTTAGATAATGAAATCATATCTTTAATAGATTGTTTTGATGGATGAGAAATATCGATCATCATACCCCATTTATTCATTTCCTCTATAACCTGCCTTCCGAGATCACTAACTCCTTTGTCTACCCATAAACTGTCTTTTTCTCCAGTATTTGAATCACAAAATTGACTGTGACCATTGTGAGACAAAGACATGTATCTAGCACCTCTGTCATAAAATTCTTTAACCCTAGAAATATCTAGACCCAGAGGATAGGCATTTTCTACTCCAATCATAGCAACTTTCTTTCCAGAACGATGTAATTGTCTTGCTTCAGAAGAATTTACCGCTAAACCTATTTTATCTGGCGCAATTTCTTTTGTTAATCTATGAATAGCTTCAAACTTACTTATTGCATTTTCATATGCACTTTTGTATCCCTCAGTTGAAAGAGGTCCTTGACTAGTGTAAACAATGAACCAAGCAACATCTAAACCACCTGCTTTCATCGTTGGAAGATTAACTTGATTCCCCAGATCTTCAGTATAATTATTTTCGTTGGTGAAATTAGCCACATTAATATCTACATGGGTATCTAAGACCAAAACTCGATTATGAATTTCTTGAGCTTTCTCCAAAATTTCATTCGAATAATTCATAAAATTATTTTTTTGATTCTGTTTAGTATAGCAGCCTGTGATTAACAATGTAAAAACAATGATTTTAAAAATTTTCATATTTATTATTTAAATATTATTCTTCAAGGTAATAATTTAAAATTATTTTTCTATTTAATTTTAGAATGTTTTTACTTATTTAATAAACCCTTGTTTACGCATCCAATCATCATTAAACATTTTACCTACATACCTACTACCATGATCATGAAATAAAACTACTACAACATCATCTTTTGTGAAATGTTCTTTTAATTGTAATAGACCTTTAATAGCTGCTCCTGCTGAATTACCTAGAAACATTCCTTCCTCTTTTGCGAGTCTTTGAGTATAAATAGCAGCATCTTTATCGGTAACTTTTGTAAAACCATCTATTAAAGAAAAATTCACATTTAGCGGTAAAATATCTTCACCAATACCTTCGGTAACATAAGGGTAAATCTCATTATTATCAAATATCCCAGTTTCATGATATTTTTTAAATACAGAGCCATATGTATCTATACCCCATACTTTAATTTCAGGGTTCATCATTTTTAAATAGCTTCCAACACCTGAAATTGTTCCTCCTGTACCAACGCCAACAACAAAATGAGTTACTTTGCCATTTGTTTGTTCCCATATTTCTGGACCTGTACTTTTAAAATGTGCCTTACAATTACTTGGATTATCATATTGATTCACATACCAAGAATTGGGGGTTTCCTTACCTAATCTTTTAGAAACTGAATAATAAGATCTTGGATCTTCTGGCTCAACATCGGTAGGACAAACAACTACCTCTGCTCCAACTGCACGTAGGATATCAACTTTTTCTTTAGATTGTTTATCTGCCATAACAAAAATACACTTATACCCTTTTATTACAGCTGCTAATGCTAGTCCCATTCCCGTATTTCCAGAGGTCCCTTCAATAATAGTTCCTCCAGGCTTCAAACGTCCATCAGCTTCGGCATCTTCAATCATTTGCAATGCCATTCTGTCTTTTACAGAATTTCCAGGATTAAAAGTTTCATATTTGGAGAGAACCAAACAAGGTAAATCTTTTGTTAGATGATTAATCTTAACTAAAGGTGTATTTCCTATGGTCTCTAGAATATTATTTGCGTATTGCATTATAATCTTTTATTATCACGTAAAGGAACAAAATATTTCATAAATAACCTCCAAACAAATGGTGTTTTCCTATGAAACTAATCAAGTAAATTTAATAGATTTTGAAGGTTGAATCTTTGTGATGATAATAGAGGGAATTAGCAGCATTATAAAACACAAAACCAAAGTACCTAGGTTTAAGAACAATACAGATAAAAAATCAATACTCACAGGAACTTCAGAAACATAGTATGTAGATGGATCAAGAGAAATAAAACCACCATATTTTTGAGAAAACAGAAGTATTAGTCCTATTAAATTTCCCCAAAATAATCCAATAAAAATTAAGTAAACTGCATTGTATAAAAAGATTTTTCTTATGCTCCAATTAGAACTTCCCATAGCCTTTAAAATACCTACCATTGGAATGCGTTCTAAAATTAAAACCAATAGAGCTGTAATCATATTAATACCAGCCACCAAAATCATAATGATAATAATAAACCACGTATTATTATCAAAAAGCTCTATCCATTCAAATAACCCCGGATAGCTTGAAGCAATGGTAGTTGCATCTAAAGTTGAATCAATTTCATTATAAACTTCACCACCTATTTGTTGTAAATCTTCAAAATTCTCTAAAATAACTTCAAAGCCTCCAACTTCATTTTCATTCCATTGATTTAAACGTTGAATCTGCCTTATGTCTCCGATCATTATATTTTTATCAAACTCAAGAAAACCTGTATTATAAATACCAGTAATGACTAACTTTCGATTTGAAGGTAATTTAGAGGTCTTATTTTTAAAAAATGTAACATTTATAGTATCATTTAACTTCAATTTTAATCTATTAACTATAGTTTTCGATAATAGAATATCTCTTGTTCTTTTTTGATTAAAATTTGGAATTTTTCCTGCTATTAGATATTCTTTAAAAAATGTCCAATCATAATCTGTGGATACGCCTTTATAAACAATACCCTCAAAATCAGTTTTTGTTCGAATTAATCCTACTTGATTGGCATAAATTTGAATATTCTTAATCCCTTTGATATTCCGAAATTTTGGATAAAAATTCTGGTTTTTATTAATAGGTATAACAGAAATATCAGAATTATTTGCATCATACTTTGTTATTTGTATGTGTCCTTTAAAGCCAGATATTTTACTCCTTATTTTCTCTCGCAAACCATCACCTGTAGCAATGGCAATTAACATAATAATCAGTCCTAATGAAATTGCTGCTATAGCAATTTTTATTATTGGAGACGAAATACTACTTTTATACTCTTTACCAGAGATAATACGTTTCGCTACAAATAATTCGTAATTCAATGCTATGATTTTAACTTTACGTAAAAGTACATATTTATTTATTCTTTTATTGATTGGTGTTATAATCGTCTCTTCTGGACAAGAATCAAAACCTTCATCAAAAATATTCACTGGCGCAGATCAAATACAATTATATCTCTCGAAATTAAAAGGAAAAAAAGTTGCAATTGTTGCTAACCAAACATCAGTTATTTTTAAAGAAAATAACTTTACACATATAGTGGATAGCTTGATTTCTTTAAAAATAAATATACGTAAGGTTTTTGCTCCTGAACATGGTTTTAGAGGTAATGCAGATGCTGGTGAATCTATTACAGATGGAATAGATAAAAAAACAGGAATCCCAATTATTTCTCTGTATGGAAAAAACAAAAAGCCTACAAAAGAACAATTAAAGGGAATAGATCTTATGGTTTTTGATATTCAAGATGTTGGAGTTAGGTTTTACACCTATATTTCTACACTTCATTATGTTATGGAAGCTTGTGCAGAAGCAAAAATCCCCTTGTTGTTATTGGATAGACCAAATCCAAATGGACATTATATAGATGGTCCAGTTTTAGAAGTAGTTCATAAAAGTTTTGTAGGAATGCATCCTGTTCCAGTTGTTTATGGAATGACCATTGGAGAATACGGACTTATGATTAATGGTGAAAATTGGTTAAAGAACGGGATACAAACAAATTTGACTGTGATACCATTAAAAAATTATTCACATACATCCAACTATAATTTACATATAAAACCTTCACCTAATTTACCTAATGACACAGCTATTAATCTATATCCAAGTTTATGTTTTTTTGAGGGTACCAATGTTAGTGCAGGAAGAGGAACAGCTAAACAGTTTCAAATTTATGGCTCTCCTTTTTTAAATACTAAGAGTAAATTTACCTTTACTCCAAACCCTAATGAAGGATCAAAATATCCAAAACATGCATATATGATTTGCTATGGAGAAGATTTAACTAAGACTAAAAAATTATCAAGTATTAATTTGTCTTGGTTAATTAAAGCAAAAAAACAAAATCGCACTAAGAATTTCTTTAATTCTTTTTTCACCAAATTAGCAGGAACAGAAAAACTTCAGAGTCAAATCGAAGAAAAAATATCGGAGGAATTAATAAAAGCTTCTTGGTCAGATGACTTAAAAGCCTTTAAGAAGATTAGAAAGTCCTATCTCCTCTACTAAAAATGGTTAAATACTTTTATAAATCTTCTAAATTTGTAGGTTTTTTGTATTGTTGAAATGGTTGTTTTAAT
Organism: uncultured Flavobacteriaceae bacterium; assembly: GCA_938084555.1. Lineage (GTDB taxonomy): Bacteria > Bacteroidota > Bacteroidia > Flavobacteriales > Flavobacteriaceae > Polaribacter. The sequence goes on from CALKFR010000050.1 coordinate 8,479, forward strand.
AATTCTTTCAAAGAAGAATTTATTTTTTCATCAGGAAATGTATCAACACCATACACAATCTTTTCTCTATCTAAATCCATATATGTTCCAAATAAACGATCCCAAATAGAAAATATATTTCCATAATTAGCATCTGTGTAAGGTAATAAATTATGATGATGAACTTTATGCATATCTGGAGAAACAATTACATAACTTAGGAATTTATCAAGAGACTTAGACATTTTAATATTTGCATGGTTAAATTGAGTAAAGACCAATGATAATGACTGATAAATCATAACAACTGCAATGGGAGCTCCAACAATTAAAACACCAAATAATGTAAATACAAAACGAATGATACTTTCTAAAGGATGATGTCTATTAGCAGTTGTTGTATCTACATTATGATCAGAATGATGAACTAAATGAATCATCCACAAAGGTTTAATCTTATGTTCTGTAAAATGTGCTAAATAAGCCCCAAAAAAATCTAACAATAGAACCCCCAAGAGACCATAAAGCCATAGTGGAAGTTCTGGTAACCAGTTAATAATTCCAAAATTATTAATCTGTACCCAATCTGAAGTTCCTAATAATAAAAAAGCTAGAGTAAAATTAATTACTACAGTAGTAGCAGTAAAAAACAAATTAGGAAGCGCATGTTTCCATTTTTTATAGTTGAAATTAAATAAAGGTAATGCTCCTTCTAAAATCCAAAAAAAAGTAATCCCACCAACAAGAATCAAACTCCTGTGAGCAGAAGGGATAGTTTCAAAATAATTAAAAATAGTTTCCAAAATAAATTTAATTTTCACTAAAATACAGAAAGTTATTTAACTTCTTTTTACTTTTTTGTTGTAATGTAAAGGTATTCGTTTTTTTAAGTTTTCAATAATAGAATGAGTTGCAGGACAAATCTGGGTATTGGCAAGTGTTAAATCTGTAATCTGAATAAACTTCTTTCGATTTGTATGTGGATATTCAGAACAAGCTTTTGGTCTAACATCATAGATAAAACAAGAATTGTCAGTAGTATCAAAAAAAGAACATGGTACAGTTTTTAACACCATAAAATCATCTTGATCTCTTTCTAAATATTGTTCTATGAAATTGCGTTCTTTCATATTTAGATGCTTAGAGATACGCTGAATATCTTTTTCAATAAAAATTGGACTTGTTGTTTTGCAACAATTTCCACAAGATAAACAATCTGTTTTTTTAAATTCATCTTCATGAAGTTGCTTCATCACAACATCTAAATTCTTAGGCGTTCTCTTTTTCAGCATTTTAAAGTACTTTCTTGTTTCTGGCAATGTTTCTTTAGATAATCTCGATAATTTTTCTAAACGTTTTTCCACACTCATAAAGTAAGTTTTTAATCTAGCTACAGTAAATACAAATGTCTACTAGAATTCGTATTTAGTTTTAAAGCCTTGTGTTACAAAAGTACCAATAAAATCTGCGTATACATCCATCAAAAAACAAAATAAATATGTAATTTTGCACTTCAATTTATGATACTCAATGAATATTCAAACCCTTTTAGAATCAAAAGTAAAAGAAGGTTTTTTAACACTTTTTGAAACCACATTACCATCGGTTGAATTTCAAACAACACGTAAAGATTTTGAGGGTGATATTACCGTTGTTGTTTTTCCAATGCTTCGATATAAGAAAGGAAATCCAGCTCAAATCGGAGAAATCTTAGGTGAGTTTTTGATTAAAAACGTTCATGAAGTTAATGCATATAATGTTGTAAAAGGTTTCTTAAACTTAGTTATAGATGATAAAGTGTATCTAAAATCTTTTAATAGTATTCAAACACAAGATCATTTTGGTTTTTCACAAAAATCAAAAAATGTAGTAATGGTTGAATATTCTTCTCCAAATACTAATAAGCCTTTACATTTGGGACATGTTAGAAATAATTTACTAGGATATTCTGTAGCAGAAATTTTAAAAGCTTCAGGAAATAAAGTTTACAAAACACAAATCATTAATGATCGTGGTATTCATATTTGTAAGTCCATGTTGGCTTGGGAAAAATTTGGAAACTCAGAAACTCCAACTTCTACAGGAATAAAGGGTGATAGCCTTGTTGGAAAATATTATGTAAAATTTAATGATGTTTATAAAAAAGAAATTAGCACTTTAACTGCTGAGGGAATGTCTGAAGAAGAGGCAAAAAAACAAGCTCCTATTCTTTTAGAAGCACAACAAATGTTGTTAAAATGGGAAGCTGGAGAGTCTAAAACTGTGGCGCTTTGGAAAATGATGAATAGCTGGGTTTATGACGGATTTGAAATTACTTATAAAAATTTAGGTGTAGATTTTGACACCTTGTATTACGAAAGCAATACTTATTTATTAGGAAAAGATGTCATAGAAGACGGAATTAACCGTGAAATTTTCTTTAAAAAAGAAGATGGATCTGTATGGTGTGATCTGACTGATGAAGGACTAGATGAAAAACTTGTCTTACGTTCAGACGGAACTGCGGTATATATGACACAGGATATTGGAACAGCCATTCAGCGTGTAAAAGATCATTCAGATATCAATGGAATGGTCTACACTGTTGGAAATGAACAAGACTATCATTTCAAAGTTTTGTTTTTAATTTTAAAAAAATTAGGTTTTTCATGGGCCAAACATTTATACCATTTAAGTTATGGAATGGTAGATTTACCCTCCGGAAAAATGAAGTCTAGGGAGGGAACTGTAGTAGATGCTGATGAATTGATGAAAGAAATGACAGATACAGCAAAAAATATTTCTCAAGAATTAGGAAAATTAGATGGTTATTCTGAAGAAGAAAAATCAAATTTATATCGTATCATTGGTTTAGGTGCATTAAAATATTTTATATTAAAAGTTGATCCCAAAAAGAGAATTTTATTTGATCCGAAAGCTTCTGTTGATTTTCAAGGTAACACAGGTCCTTTCATACAATATACCTATGCTAGAATTCAATCAATACTCAGAAAAGCTACATTTGATTTCAGTCAGGAAGTAGATCCCTCAGTTTTGTCTTTAGACATAAAAGAAAAAGAGTTGATCAAACAATTAGAACTGTATCCAGATACAATTCAACAAGCTGCAGATAATTATTCTCCTGCTCTTATTGCAAATTACACCTATGATTTAGTAAAAGAATTTAATTCATTCTACCAAAATGTTTCTATTTTAGGAGAATCAAATGAAATAAAAAAAATATTACGTGTTCAATTGGCAAGTAAAGTAGCCGAAGTTATAAAATCTGCATTCAATTTATTAGGAATTCAGGTTCCTAATAGAATGTAAAAAACGGTGTATGAGTGGAGTTAATAACACCTATTGAAAATTACAAAAAGTGATTTAGACTCTGCTCAATCACAAAATAAAAACAGAAGATTATGAAATATGATATTATAATTGTTGGCAGTGGGCCTGGAGGATATGTTACTGCCATTAGAGCTTCTCAATTAGGTTTTAAAACTGCTGTAGTAGAAAAGGAAAGTCTAGGAGGTGTTTGTTTAAACTGGGGATGTATTCCAACAAAAGCCTTATTAAAAAGTGCGCAAGTATATGACTATTTAAAGCATGTAGATCAATATGGTTTAAAAGCTGAATCTATAGATAAAGATTTTACTGCTGTGGTTACTAGAAGCAGGAATATAGCTAATGGAATGAGTAAAGGTGTTCATTTTTTAATGAAAAAAAATAAGATAGATATTATAGAAGGTTTTGGAAAAGTTAAGACTGGGAAAAAAGTTGATGTTACAAGTGGTGATGGAAATATAACAGAATATAGTGCTAATCACATTATTATTGCTACAGGAGCTCGTTCTAGAGAATTACCAAATTTACCTCAAGATGGAAAAAAAGTTATTGGATACAGAAAAGCAATGACACTAGACAAACAACCTTCTTCTATGATAGTTGTTGGTTCAGGAGCAATTGGAGTTGAATTTGCACATTTTTATAATGCCATGGGGACTAAAGTTACCATAGTAGAATATTTACCTAATCTAGTTCCTCTAGAAGACAAAGATGTTTCAAAACAATTTGAACGCTCGTTTAAAAAAGCAGGAATTAAAGTAATGACAAATGCTTCAGTAGAAGCTGTAGATACAACCGGAAAGGGTATAAAAGCAACAGTGAAAACAAAAAAAGGAGAAGAAATTTTAGAAGCAGATATTGTACTTTCAGCAGTTGGTATAAAAACAAATATTGAAAATATTGGATTAGAAGATGTTGGAATTATTACAGATAGAGATAAAATATTGGTAAATGATTGGTATCAAACTAATATTCCTGGATATTATGCAATAGGTGATGTTGTACCTGGTCCTGCTTTAGCTCATGTTGCTTCAGCTGAAGGTATTACCTGTGTAGAAAAGATAGCCGGATTACATAGTGAAACTATAGACTATGGAAACATACCTGGTTGTACCTATGCTAGCCCAGAAATTGCCTCTGTGGGTCTTACAGAAGAACAAGCTAAAGAACAGGGATATGAATTGAAAGTTGGAAAATTTCCCTTCTCAGCCTCTGGAAAAGCAACTGCTGCAGGAACACCTGATGGTTTTGTTAAGGTGATTTTTGATGCAAAATATGGAGAATGGTTAGGTTGTCATATGATTGGAGCTGGAGTTACTGATATGATAGCTGAGGCAGTCTTGGGTAGAAAACTAGAAACTACTGGACATGAAGTTTTAAAAACAATTCACCCTCATCCAACAATGAGTGAAGCAGTTATGGAAGCCGTTGCTGATGCTTACGACGAAGTAATTCATTTATAAAAAAAATTTAACTAAAAAATAAAAGCCGAAGATTAATCTTCGGTTTTTTTGTTTGGCATAGTTCTTGGTTACAGTACAATATAAGTTTCTAGCATAATAACTTTTTTATCAAAATAGTATTTATGGGATTTATTGTAATGAATTAGAAAAAATCACCCCCTAAGCCAAAGTTAATAGCTTTGGTTTTTTTTATTTATGGCTTTTTCTAATTAAATAAAACTAATTTTGTTTTATCTTAAATAAGTTTATCATTTTAATTTAATGATTCAAATAGCTAATTATAAAGGGTTTATTAAAGAAATTCTAAAAGCCATTATCAAACTTTGTATTGCTGGGTTCCTCATTGGATTCTTAAAAACTTATGATGCTATCATAGCAATTATTTTGTTTTTAAAAATTCTTCATGTTATTTACAAAAATATTATCACCGCTGAAACTAAAATCTGGATATTACTCATTGGAATGATAATAACCTGTTTTGGAGGAATGGTAGGTGAAAACTGGGGTGTAAGTAATTATTATTGGGAATATCATAAAGTTTCTAATAAACTTCCGTTATGGCTACCTTTTGCCTGGATGTTGGCATTTTATTTTTTATATAGTACAGAATTAAAATTGATTTCATTTTTGAAAAATAAAACCATAGCTAATAAGGTTATTATTGCATTTTGGTTGTCTCTGATTATGCCAGCAATGGGTGAAATAATAACCATTAACTTAGGTGTTTGGACATACTACTGGCCATGTCAAATATTTGGTGTTCCGCTATATGCAATTATTTGCTTGGTATTAATTCATATGCTTATATATACAATCTTGTCGTTTATTTGTAAAAAATGGAAAATTAGTGACCCTGTTTTTACATAGATAAAATGGAAAATTTATCTATGGATCTCAATCTACTGATTAATTGTATGAAATCCCTTAAAATTTAAAACTGCCAGGCAACAATTCTAGTTACTTTATTTCCTTGATGCATCGGTATAATTTTTATTGTTTTAACCTTTAATTTTTCTCCTGACTTTTGAAGGCTTTTAATAGTTTCTTTTTTAGAAACTAAACTTGTAAACCACAAACTAGAATCTTTATACAAAGAACTTTGATATAAGTAATTATGCAAAAATGCTTTTTCTCCACCTGGATACCATAATTCATTATTATTTCCAGCAAAATTTCTAATCGCATTATTTCCTAAGTTTTTAGATTTTCTTGCATTGGCTCCTTTTGCCTCAGATTCTGATTTATAAAAAGGTGGATTACATATTACTGCTGAAAAACAATCTCCTTTTTCAATAATTCCTTTTAATATATTAGCTTCGTTATACTGTTGCCTTAGTATAATTTTAGATTCAAGATTATTATCAGATATGATATCTTGTGCTGTATCTAAAGAATCTGATTCTATATCAGTGGCGACAAAATTCCAATTATACTCTTTAACTCCAAGTAATGGGTATATGCAAGTAGCACCAGTACCAATATCTAAAATGGTAATGTTATCTGTACAATCAGATTTTGCCAATAAGTCGGATATGTAGTGAATATAGTCAACGCGCCCAGGTATTGGAGGACATAAATTTTCATCTGGAAAAATCCACTTTTTTATGTTGTAGTGAACCCTTAATAAGGTTTTATTTAATTCTTTTACAGCTTTTGGATCAGAAAAATCTATAGTGAAAGTTCCATAATTATTTTTTTTAACAAAAGATGTTAAATTTTTATTGCCTTTAATTAAAACATTAAAGTTGTACCCATTTTTATGCTTATTTCTAGGATGCAATCCCGGCTTTTGATTCATTTAGAGTTCTAGAATAGTAAATGTCTGCTCGAGTGGTTTTAATGATTCTTTTAATGCAATAAATAGGCCTTGACCATATTGTAAATAATACTCAGAAAAATTTCGTTGTCTTTCCTCTAGACCATTATTAGGAAATAATTGATTATGTAATTCAATTATTCTATTGGTAAAATCTACTTGTTTTCTTTTCTCTGCGCGTAATAGTCTTTTTTCTAAATTTTCTAATCCTTTAATTTGTTTTCTATGCTGTGCGTCTACAGCTCCAATAAATGAAACATCTGTTTCATTGGCAATTCTTCTGAGGGCTAAAAATTGTTGGGTTAACAATTCTGTAGCATCTGAAAAACTAAATTTAATATCTGAGTTCTCTTTAACTTTTTTGGCTAGTAATAAATGCTGTTTCATAAACATCTCCTCAAAGGAAATATTTAAATTATTTAACTTTTTAACTTGATTTTTAGATAAAATTTGAACAGAATCCCTCAGCAATAATATTGGAAAAGGAACTTTTACAGTTTCAAAATACGCTTTTAATTGAAGCCAGTAAGCTAGTTCACCTCCACCTCCAACATAACAAATGTTGGGTAAAATTACTTCTTGGTAAAGAGGTCTCATAATAACATTAGGACTAAATCGATCACTATGATTCTCCAGCTCTTTAAGAATTTCATCTTCCGAAAAAACAAGATCTGTATTTTGAATTGAATACTGCCCTTGGTTTTCAATAATTCGTTCTCGAGAGTTTTTGGTTAAATAAAATAAATTAATTTCTCTTGGATTTACCTGTACTTTATATTGTTCCTCTAAATTTACTGTGGTATTAGAAACTGCTTTCCAGGAAGTTTGATGAAGAAATTCATCTTTTATAAAAGGAATAAAAATATTTTTCAACCGTTGGTCATCGGCATCTAAAATTACCAATCCGTAGACTTTAAATAATTCATTAGCAATATATTTAGTAGCGCCTGCTAGAGTGGTTTGATTTATATAAGCTTTTTCAAAAAGTTCTGATAGATATATAGCATTTTTAGAATCTCCTAGTAGTTTTGAAAAACTAGCAGAAAGATCCTGCATGCCTTCTAACGAAAATCTTCCTACTGCTCCACCATCTTTGCGTTCCCACTTTACATTATTACCATTAAAATTGAAATAATTAATCTCTTCAAAATCGTGATCTTCTGTAGCCATCCAATATACAGGAACAAATCGTTTTAAAGGAAATTGCTTAGCTAAAGTCTCAGATAAGTTAATGGCCGAAAATATCTTATATAAAAAATAAAGCGGGCCAGTAAATAGATTTAACTGATGACCTGTTGTAATTGTAAACGTATTTTTACTTTCCAATAAATTTATATTCTCCAACGTAGAATCTGATATGTCAATATTACGATACTGATCTCGTAAAATAGTCACTAGCTCTTTTCTAGTTGAAAGGGGAAATTCTTTTTCTTTTTCATGAATTTGAGAAGCGAAACCTTCTAAATTGGGAAAATTATGATAGAAAGGTTGAATTGATTCTTTCTGATCTAAATAATCAGTAATTATCTTGGAGAAGAAACCAGTTTTTTGGAATGGTATATGAGTACATTTCATAAAATCATACAATAACGCTAATAAAACAACTTAATACACAGCATTAAACATAAAAAGTTTTTCAAAAATACTAAATTTGAGGTAAGGAATAAATCAATGAACTATCTAACAGTATTTAACTATTTAAAAAAAATTTTAGTTCTTGATAATTAGCAATACTTAAGGCAACTTTTTCTTTACTCATAATCTGCTTAATCTGAGAAGGTATTTCTACATCAACTGAAAGAGTTTCTTCTACAACATCTAAAAACTTTACAGGATGTGCAGTTTCTAAAAAAACACCAAATTCATTTGTTTTTAGACCATATTCTTTTAAACCTAAATAACCAATAGCACCATGTGGTTCAGAGATGTAATTAAATTTATCATGTATACTCTTCATCATTATTTTAGTTTCATCATCTGAAAAACTATACGAGGAAAAATATTTTTTTAAGCTAGATAGGTTATTATCAAATAATTCTTGAATTCTAATGAAGTTACTTGGATTACCCACATCCATAGCATTTGAAATAGTTGCTTTTGATGGTTTAGGATCATAATTCCCATTTAATAAATATTGAGGAACTGTATCATTTATATTTGTTGAAGCTACAAAATGCTTCACTGGTAAACCTAATTTTTGAGCTAATAATCCTGCACAAATATTTCCAAAATTTCCACTGGGAACAGAGAAAACAATGTCTTTATACTTTTTACTAACTTGTTTATAGGCAAAGAAAAAATAAAACATTTGAGGTAACCATCTAGCTACATTTATAGAATTTGCTGATGTTAAATTTCTAGAAATATTTTTATCCAAGAATGCCGATTTCACCATTTCTTGGCAATCATCAAATACTCCGTCTACTTCAAGAGCAGTTATATTATTTCCTAAAGTAGTTAGTTGTTTTTCTTGAATTTCACTCACCTTCCCTTTTGGGTACAAAATCACTACTTGAACTCCTTTTGCATTCAAAAATCCATTAGCAACGGCACCCCCAGTATCTCCAGAAGTTGCTACCAATACAGTAATGTCTTCAGTTTTACCCTGATTAAAATATTCTAAACATTGAGACATAAATCTTGCGCCCACATCCTTAAAAGCCATCGTTGGGCCATGAAATAATTCTAGAGAACCAATATTTTCTTCTAAATTAACAACAGGAAAATCAAAAGAAATAGTTTTTTTGATAATCTCTTTAAGAATAGTAGTCGGAATTTCGTCTCCAATAAATTGTTTGATAACTTCATATGCAATTTCTTCATTAGAATAGTCACTAATATTATTTATAAAGTCTTCAGAAATTGGAGTAATTTCTTCAGGAAAATATAATCCCCTATCTGGTGCGATTCCATTTTGAACTGCTTTTTTGAAAGTGGTTAAGGGTGATGAATTATTTAAACTATAATATCTCATACTTGTTTATAAAATTTTAATTCCTTGTTGATTAATTTTTGAAACATGAATATCATAATCTATGTCTGTGTTGTTGTAAATTTCTGCCATCGTTTTACCTACAAGCTTCGCAGTTTCCTCTCCTTTACTCAGTGCAAAAATGGAAGGTCCTGAACCAGAAATACCAGCACCTAAAGCACCTGCCTGTATAACACCTTTTTTAACTTTATCAAATTCTGGAATTAAAACCAAACGATTGGGTTCTATAATTTCATCATGTAAAGATCTTCCTATCAAATCATAATCATTAGTGTATAATCCACTAATTAAACCACCAAAATTGCCCATTTGGGTCACCATTTTTTTTAGTGATACTTGATTCTTTAAGACAGCCCTTGAATCTGATGTTTTCACTTCTATTTGAGGATGAATAATGGTTGCGTATAAATCATTAGGAGAATTAATTTTTAAAATATCTAGTGGTTCATAACTCCTAACCAGGGTAAATCCTCCAAGAATTACTGGTGATACATTATCTGCATGTTCAGACCCACTAGCTAATTTTTCTCCTTGCATTGCAAAATAAATTAACTCTTGTTTAGAAAATGGCTTCCCCAATAATTCATTGATTGCAAATACAGCACCAGCTGCACTTGCAGCGCTACTGCCTATTCCACTGCCTGGTTTTATTTTTTTATATATTTCTATTTCGTAACCAACAGAGGCATCTACCTCTTCAAGTAATGCTAAACCTGCAACACCAGCAACATTTTTATGTGTTTCTAATGGCAATTTTTGACCTGTAATTTTCGTTAATTTTATTCCTTTTTCAGGCACCTCTCTAACAATCATTTCATCTCCAACGGTATCCAAACAAAGACCAAGAATATCAAAACCACAGGAGATATTAGCTACTGTAGCTGGTGTAAATATTTTAATTTCTTTCATCTTATTATTTTCTAATTAGTATTATATACCCCTAAAGATTTCCTGTCCTAATAACATCTGCAAATATACCAGAAGCTGTAACATCTGCTCCAGCGCCAGCGCCTTTAATAATTAAAGGTTGTTTAGAGTACCTGTCTGTATAAAATAACACAATATTGTCACTACCCTCTAAATTATAAAATGAATGAGAAGAATCAATTTCTTGCAAACCAACTTTAGCTTTTCCATCTTTAAACTCTGCCACATACTTTAAACGACAGTTCTTTGCTTCTGAATCCAAAAATAACTGTTGAAATTGAGATTCATCTTTCTCTAGTGACAAATAAAAATCAGCATTATTTTTAGTATTGAGACTTTCTTTTGATAAAAATGAAATGTTTTCTATATCTTCTAATTCTAAATCAAAACCACTTTCTCTGGCTAAAATTAAAATTTTTCTAGCCACATCAATACCGCTAAGATCTATTTTTGGGTCTGGTTCGGTATATCCTTCAGTAGCGGCCTGTTTAACCACTGAGCAAAAAGTTGTTGATGCATCAAATTTATTGAATACAAAATTTAGACTTCCAGAGAGTACTGCTTGAATTTTATGAACTCTATCTCCTGAGGCAATTAAGTTCTTAAGGGTATCAATAATAGGTAAGCCAGCTCCAACATTAGTTTCATAAAGAAAAGAAACATTCGATTTTCGAGAAACATTTTTCAAAGTATTATAGTTTTCAGAACTAGAAGCACAGGCAATTTTATTACAAGTTACCACTGCAATATTTTGGCGTAAATAGGCTTCATACATCTCTGAAACATGTTGATTGGCAGTAATATCTATAAAGATACTATTTCTTAGGTTTAGCTCGCAAACTCTAGAAAAATAAGTGTCTATTCCTGCCTTTTCTCCATTCTTTAAAAGTTCTTTCCAATTAGATAAATCTATACCATTTTCGTCAAAAAACATTTGTCTAGAATTAGAAACACCTATCACTCTGATTTTTAACTTTAAATTTTCTTTAATATATTTTTTTTGTTGATTTATTTGAGCTAAAAATTTCTCTCCTACGTTACCTACTCCAGTAACAAAAAGATTTAATTCTTTAACTCTTTCTTCAAAGAAACGTTCATGAAGAGTATTTAGCGCTTTTTTTGCTTCTAGCTTATCTATTACAGCAGAAATATTTTTTTCTGATGCACCTTGAGCTATTGCTCGAATATTTATGTTGTTCTTTCCTAAAGCACTAAACATTTTACCACTTAATCCATGATAATTTCTCATATTATCTCCAACTAAGGCTATAATACACAACTGTTTTTCAATTTTGACAGGTTTTACCTTTTGCAATTGAATTTCATATTCAAATACCTCATCAATAATAGTTTTTGCTTTAGAAGCATCATCATCAGAAATTGCAAGACAAATAGATAATTCTGAAGAAGCTTGGGTAATTAAAATAATATTAATATCATGTAAATAAAGTACTTCAAATAAACGTTTTGAAAAACCAGGAACACCAACCATACCGTTACCTTCAAGAGTTATAAGAGAGATGTTTTCTATATAACTAATCCCTTTTACTGGTTTATTTATACTGGTTTCTTTGGTAATTAAAGTTCCTAAATCTTCTGGCTGAAATGTATTTTTTATGACTATAGGAATCTCTTTCCTTAAAACTGGTTGAATTGTGGGTGGATAAATTACTTTTGCACCAAAATGAGACAGTTCCATAGCTTCATGGTAAGATATGTGATCAATAACAGAAGCTTGTTTTACAATGGATGGATTGGCAGTATACATTCCACTAACATCTGTCCAAATTTGTAATTCCGTAGCGTTTAATGCAGCAGCTATTATCGATGCTGTAAAATCTGATCCACCTCTTCCAAGTGTGGTTGTTTTTCCTTGAATGGTTCTAGCTACAAAACCAGGTATAATAGTTACTTTCTGTAAATGAGTAGAAAAATATTCATCACAATTTTTAAATGTAGTAGGAAAATCTACTACAGCATTGTTATAATTATCAGAAGCAGTGATTAATTCTCGGCTATCTTTATAAACCGTAGCAAACTTTTCATTTGCTGCTTTTGCTATAATATAAGAAGATAGCAATTCACCAAAACTAGAAACCTTTGCTAAGGTTTTAGGACTTAGCTCTCTCAATAAAAAACAACCTTCATATATCGTTTCCAATTGATTAAACAACTGTTTAACACGGCTATTTACAGGGGTCTGGTGTTTAGTTGGTATTAATTCTTTTACAACTTTAAAATGATGATTTTCTAGTTCCTTGAGAACTTTGAGATATTCTTCATTCTTTTGTGCTGCCAAAGTAGCTCCTTTAATTAAAGCATTTGTTGTTTTACCAAATGCCGAAACTACGACTATTACATTCTGTTCTGCTGAAGAATTCGCAACAATATTTAATACTTTTTCAATGTTTTTTGAATTGGCGACTGATGTTCCACCAAACTTTAATACTTTCATTTTGTAAAAGTTTTGAGAAAATTTTTATAGATTTTTCGATGCTATCGAAATTCGAATTATTGACCTGATTTATATGAAAAAAATATACCCCTAAAGGGTAATAGTAGAAATGGTAATAATCACAAAAAAATTGACTATTATCTTGTTTTGTAGTGTATTAGTTATGTATTCTATAGTTTGTATCACGGCTCAAATGTATAACTTAAATTTAGTTGAGAAAAAAAAAAGTAGTTTTATAAGGTACTTTTATGAATCTGATAAAATCACCTATCAATATTTAGGGAATATTTATTTTTTATGATTTCTCCTATGGGTATATTTTGAATATTACTTTCTAACCAGGAGATAATATCTAAATATAAGAAAGCTCTGCTCTCATAGGGATCATCTTCAAAAGTTTTTAGTTTTGAATGTAGTTCAACAAATGCCTTTTTAATGTCTTGCGGATAAATATTTTGCAAACTTTTAATGAACTTAATCATTTCTTTTTGAACCTCATGTAAATCATTCATTTTAAGTAAAAACTTATAGGTACTCTTAAGTAAAGTATCAATATGATAATCATATCCAGCCTCGTAATGTGCAAATAAATTTAAGATTCTAGAAAAACATAAAAGGTCTTGTCTCATAGATAATGATTTATTCGAAATAATTTTATCTAGATAGAAAATACATGTATCATTATCTCCTGAACCAAAATACATGCTTGCGAATTTATAGTAGAATGTCATTACATGGTGTTCATCTATTCTATTTTTAAATAAAACCAATTGCGAATCAATTTCAGGAATTATTTTTAAGCCCTCATTAAAATTACCATCTGTAAAATATAAATTTATTTTGTGAAGATTTATATACAAGAAACTAAGAGCCTCAATATTATTATCCTTTGGAAATCCATCACTTGAAATAATTTTTTCTAAACTTAAAAGTGTTTTTTTAAATCGTTTTTTTCTTCTGATAAAAAATAGAGATTCTAATAAATAATTATTTCCTTTTAAAAAAAATACAGGATGAGAATTTATCATTATTGGATTCTCATAAAATAAAGTTACCCATTTTGATGCATACTTATAACAATTTAAAAAATCTTGAGTTAAAAAACTATACCATAAATGAGCTTTATATAACCATAATTTTTCTCTAAACCCAATTAGACTAATATCATACTTTGGCAACCTATCATAAAAATAATTTCTAATATAACTATTCTCTTCTTCGTTTTTAACATAACCAGACTTTAAAATTATACCGTAGAGTTGAAGTGATAAATTAGATAATTTACTAGCTAATACGTTTAAAGCACTTAATTCTTTGGCTTGTATTGTTAATTCATCTGCTCTACTACTTATACTTCTTGTAATATACTGAGATTCAATAACTTTTTCTAATTCAACCACTTCATATGCAAGATTTTTTTCTTCATTTAAAAAAGCAAATTCTTTAGCTTTTTCCAGTATTTTAAGACTTTGTTTATATAATCCCTTATGATATAAAATCGAAGCAAAATCTAATTGCTCTCTTATTTGAGAACGAACATTTTGATGTGATGGGCTCAATTTTAAACTGATTAAAATCTGCTTGTAAAGATGTGCTTTAACATTGGCTAATTGTTGTTTTTTTATTCCGCTCTTCTCTAAAATTGAAATTTCATTGTAGGTTGTTGCTTTGTCTAAGAAATTAAATAAATTTAAAAACTTAGAATCAGTGTTTACTCCTAATCTTCCCACATACAATTTAAATTGTCTTTTTTCAGATTTTGAAAGTGATTTAACTAATTGAAATAAATTATCTTTTTGAGATTTAGTCATATTTAAAATAACCCACTAAGTTATTGTTTATTAGTTGTTTAAACATTAATTACCTTGTTGAACATCGTAATAATTTAAAATTAAAACTAGTCTAAGAGCTATCCAAAATATAAATTCGTAAGGCAATACAAAAATATATTTTAATAAATGTCAGATTCCACTATACAAATTTTTGATACAACACTTCGAGATGGGGAGCAAGTTCCTGGTTGTAAGCTAGATACAAATCAAAAAATAATTATAGCGGAACGTCTAGATATTTTGGGTGTTGATGTTATTGAGGCAGGATTTCCAGTATCTAGTCCTGGTGATTTTAAATCTGTTGAGGAAATTTCAAAAATTGTCAAAAATGCATCTGTTTGCGGTCTTACCAGAGCCGTAAAAAAAGATATTGAAGTTGCTGCTGAAGCTCTTAAATACGCAAAAAAACCAAGGATTCACACAGGTATAGGTACTTCAGAATCTCATATTAAATACAAATTTAACTCCAACAAGGATGATATCCTATCTCGGGCATTCGAAGCAGTTAAATACGCAAAATCTTTTGTTGAAGATGTAGAATTTTATGCAGAAGATGCTGGAAGAACAGAAAATGAGTTTCTTGCAAGAGTTTGTGAAGAAGCTATTAGAGGTGGTGCTACAGTTTTAAACATACCTGATACAACTGGATATTGCTTACCTAGTGAATATGGGGCAAAAATTAAATATCTAAAAGAAAATGTTAAAGGAATTGAAAATGCAATCATTTCTTGCCATTGTCATAACGATCTTGGACTAGCTACAGCAAATTCAATAGAAGGTATTATTAATGGAGCCAGACAAATAGAATGTACCATAAATGGTATTGGTGAAAGAGCAGGAAATACTGCGTTAGAAGAAGTTGTGATGATTTTAAAACAACATCCTTACCTTAATTTAGATACCAATATTAACACCAAGCATTTGTATGGTTTAAGTCAGCTAGTTAGTGAAAGTATGGGTGTTTATACACAACCTAATAAAGCTATAGTTGGAGCTAATGCTTTTGCACATAGTTCTGGAATTCATCAAGATGGTGTTATTAAAAATCGTGAGACCTATGAGATTATAGATCCTAAAGATGTTGGAGTAACTGAGTCTGCCATTGTATTAACTGCCAGAAGTGGTAGAGCTGCATTAGCATACAGAGCAAAAATTGTTGGTTATGAATTAACAAAATTACAACTAGACATTGTTTATGATAGTTTTTTAAGTTTTGCTGACAAGAAAAAAGAAGTTAATGATCATGATATTCACCAAATTATTCAATCTACAAGTATTTCAAAACAAATATTAAAAGTTTAGCTACTACCTCACGATAAAATACTATGAGTAAAACACTTTTTGATAAAATATGGGACCAGCATGTTGTAGATACAATTAAAGAAGGCCCACAAGTACTTTATATAGATAAACATCTTATTCATGAAGTTACTAGCCCTCAAGCTTTCAATGAACTTAAAGAAAGATCCATACCTATTTTTAGACCCAATCAAATTATTGCCACTGCAGACCATAATACTCCAACAATAAACCAGCACTTACCAGTTAAAGATAAATTGTCTAAAAATCAATTAGAACAACTATCAAAAAACTGTTCTGATAATAATATTACGCTCTATGAATTAGGACACAAATACAACGGCATAGTCCATGTGATGGCTCCAGAACTTGGAATAACTCAACCAGGCATGACAATGGTGTGTGGAGATAGCCATACCTCCACTCATGGAGCTTTTGGCGCCATAGCTTTTGGAATTGGAACTAGCCAAGTTGCACAAGTATTTGCAAGCCAGTGCTTGCTTTTAAAAAAACCAAAAAGTTTACGAGTAACTGTTAATGGAAAGCTGAAAAAAGGAGTACTTCCAAAAGACGTTATTTTATATATTATATCTAAACTTGGCACTAATTCTGGTACTGGATATTTCTGCGAGTATGCAGGTAATGTTTTCGAAGAAATGAGTATGGAAGGAAGAATGACCGTATGTAATATGAGCATTGAAATGGGAGCTAGAGGAGGAATGATAGCTCCAGATGAAACTACATTTAATTATATAAAAGACAGAGAATTTGCTCCCAAAGGGGCTGATTTTGCTAAAAAAGTAGCCTACTGGAAAACTTTACCATCAGATATTGATGCTGTTTTTGATCAAGAATATATTTTTGATGCAAATGATATTGGCCCGATGGTTACTTATGGAACTAACCCCGGAATGGGTATTAAAATTACAGAGACAATTCCTGTTGAAAATAATAGTTCTTTTAAAAAATCTTTAGAGTATATGAACTTTGAAGCTGGGTCATCGTTAATCAACCAGCCTATCAATTATGTTTTTATAGGTAGTTGTACAAATTCAAGAATTGAAGACTTTAGAGTAGCTGCTAATTTTATAAAAGGAAAACAAAAAGCAGCTAATGTAACTGCTTGGCTGGTTCCTGGAAGTAAGCAAGTAGAAACTCAAATAATTAATGAAGGTCTAAAAGAAATTTTTGATAATGCTGGATTTGAATTAAGACAACCAGGATGCTCTGCATGTCTAGCAATGAATGACGATAAAATACCCAAAGGTGAATATTGTGTTTCAACTTCTAACAGAAATTTTGAAGGAAGGCAAGGCCAAGGATCTAGAACTATTTTAGCAAGTCCTTTGGTTGCTGCAGCTACTGCTATTGAGGGTAAAATAATAGATATAACCAAACATTTAAATTAATGGAAAAGTTTACAAAAATTATATCTAAAGCAATTCCATTGGCCATAGAAAATATTGATACAGATCAAATTATTCCGGCTCGGTTTCTAAAAGCTACTGATAAAAAAGGATTTGGTGACAATGTATTTAGAGATTGGAGATTTGATAAAAATGGAAATACCATTTCAGATTTTTCATTAAATAATCCCTCGTATTCAGGAAGTATTTTGATTGCTGGTGATAACTTCGGTTGTGGATCAAGTAGAGAACATGCAGCCTGGGCATTGGTTGGCTATGGATTTAAGGTAATAGTTTCAAGTTTTTTTGCAGATATTTTTAAAGGAAATGCTTTGAATAATGGTTTATTACCTCTTCAGGTATCTCCATCTTTTTTAGCTATTTTAATGAAAACTGTTCAAGAAAATCCTGACACTAACATTGAAGTAGATTTAGAAAATCAAATAATCTCTCTTTCCGATACTAATAAATATGAAACTTTTGATATTGATCCTTACAAAAAAACATGTATGATTAATGGATATGATGATATAGATTACTTATTAAGTAAAAAAGAAATGATAGAAACTTTTGAATCACAAAGAAAGTAATTACTATAAATAAAAATCTTATATTTCCGTTTATTCTCGGAAACCTTAAAAAAATGAAATTAAACATTGCCCTTTTACCTGGAGACGGAATTGGACCGGAAGTAACCAATGAAGCAGTTAAAGTATTAAAAGCTATAGCTTCAGAATTTGATCATACATTTATTTTTGAAGAAGCTAATGTTGGCGCAATAGCTATAGACAAAACTGGAAATCCTCTACCTGACGAAACACTAGAACTTTGCATGTCTACAGATGCCATATTATTTGGTTCTATAGGCCATCCTAAATATGACAACGATCCCTCAGCAAAAGTAAGACCAGAACAAGGTTTGCTAAAGCTTAGAAAATCTTTAGGGTTGTTTGCTAACATTCGTCCAGTAAAAGCATACGAAACACTTCTAGACAAGTCTCCATTAAAAAAAGAAATCATTTCAGGTACAGATATTAGTATCTACAGAGAATTAACTGGTGGGATTTATTTTGGAGAAAAGCAACTAAGTAAAGATGGAAACACTGCTTCAGATTTGTGTGAATACAATCGTTTTGAAATTGAAAGAATAGCACATTTAGCCTTTAAAGCAGCTTTAAACAGAGATAAAAAAGTAACCCTAATAGACAAAGCTAATGTGTTGGAAAGTTCTAGGCTGTGGCGAAAAGTAGTTGGAGAGGTAGCCAAAGAATACTCAGAGGTAGCTCTAGACTTCCTATTCGTAGATAATGCTGCCATGCAAATGATATTAAACCCAAAACAATTTGATGTAATTCTTACAGAAAATATGTTTGGAGATATTATTAGTGATGAAGCTAGTGTAATTGGTGGATCAATAGGTTTATTAGCTTCTGCATCAGTTGGTGAAAAATATGCCTTATTTGAACCCATTCACGGCTCTTACCCTCAAGCAACCGGTAAAAGTATAGCTAACCCTATAGCATCAATTTTATCTGCTGCTATGTTATTAGATCATTTTCAATTAACCAAAGAAGCTGCTCTAGTAAGAAAGGCTGTAGATAAATCTTTGAAATTACAAATCACAACACCAGATTTAAATACAAAAACAGACATGGTTACTACTTCCAAGGTTGGAGATTTTATCGAAGATTTCATTAACAACCCTAATGATACTAATGTAAATTTCACTAATATTCATCTTGGACAATCTACCATTATTTAAAACTATCTAGGAAATTTTTTTCTAATATTATTTAGACATAAATTATGAATACTACCAATATGGGTGTGTTCTATTGCAGCCGTATGCTCGTAGGTTCCGTTGGTTACTGAAGCCCCTATTTGTTGATACGCCTCTCTAAAAGAAAGTCCTTTCATCACTAAATTATTGATAGAATCTACTGTACTTAAATACTTATATTTATCATCTAAAAAATCTATCTTCTTCACTTTAATTTGCTGTATCGAATAATTGAAAATTTCCAAAATGGTTTTCATTTCCTCAATTAAATTAATCATATTTTCCTTGAGAAGTTGAAAATCTCTGTGATAGCCACTCGGAAGATTATTTGTAATTAAAGTCATTTCTATCTGCAAAGCTTGAATTTTATTTGACTTTCCTCTTATTAATTCAAATACATCAGGATTTTTTTTATGTGGCATGATACTACTTCCAGTAACTAATGAATCTGGAAAAGCAATAAAGTCAAAATTCTGACTCATATATAAACAAATATCCATTGAAAACCTAGATAAAGTGTTTGCAATACCACCCAATGCAGCTGCAATTGTTCTTTCATTTTTACCCCTTCCCATTTGTGCAGCTATAACGTTATACTTAAGGGCATCAAAACCAAGTTCTGTAGTTGTAAAATTTCTATCTATTGGAAATGAACTTCCATAACCTGCCGCAGAACCAAGTGGATTCTGATCTATTGTTTTAATAGCAGCATCTAAAAGATATACATCATCCACAATTACTTCTGCATAGGCAGAAAACCATAACCCAAATGAAGATGGCATAGCTACTTGAAGGTGAGTATACCCAGGTAACAAGCATTTTTTGTAAAGTTCTGCAAGGTTCAACAATGTATCAAAAAAAGTACCCATTAGCCCTTTTATTGTTTGTAATTGATCTTTATAGTACAACTGCAAAGCAACCAATACTTGATCATTTCTAGACCGTGCTGTATGAATTTTTTTACCAACCTCTCCAAACATCTTGGTTAATTCAAATTCTATTTTAGAATGTACATCTTCAAATTGAGTTTCAATAACAAAAGTGCCTTCATGAATTTGTTTTTCTAAAATTGACAGTCCTTTCTCTAATTGCTGAAGTTCTATTGCTGTTATAATACCTACAGAAAACAACATTTTTGCATGAGCTAATGAAGCATTTACATCATATTTTGCTATGTGCATATCTATTTCCCTGTCATTCCCAACAGTAAACTGTTCTATTTTTTCATCTATTTTTATTCCTTTATCCCAGAGCTTCATCTTTAGTATCTATTAATGTTTTTTCTAATAATTTAATATACAGGGTAATCCCCTCTTCAATTTCTTGCAAATAAATAAATTCATCAGCGGTATGTGATCTCCTACTGTCTCCAGGGCCTAATTTTAAAGAGGGACAACTTAAAACAGATTGATCAGATAATGTAGGAGATCCATAAGTCTCTCTACCCAATTCTAAACCTGCTTTAATTAGGTCATGTTCAACTGATATGGAAGAAGAATTTAACCGTAAGCTCCTTGGCACAATACTAGAACACGGAGATTCTTTTTTCAAAATCTCAGCAATTTCTTTATTTGAATATCTATCATTTACACGAACATCTACAACTAAATCTACTTCAGAAGGGATGGCGTTATGTTGCTTACCTGCCTGTATTTGAGTAACCGTCATTTTTACATCCCCTAAACTTTCCGAATGCTTTTCAAATGTATACTCCTGAAACCACTTTAGTACTTCTATACTATTATAAATGGCATTATCATCATTTTGATGAGCAGCATGTCCAGGGGTACCAATTACTTTAGCATCAAAAACTACCAATCCTTTTTCTGCAATGGCTAATTGCATCAAGGTAGGTTCTCCGATAATAGCTACAGATATCTCAGGTATAATAGACAGCATACTATTTAATCCATTTTCTCCACTACTCTCCTCCTCTGCTGAAGCTACCATAACCAAATTGTATTTTAAATTCTTGTGATGATAAAAAAAAGAAAATGTTGCCAATAGAGAAACCAAACAACCTCCAGCGTCATTACTACCAAGCCCGTATAATTTACCAGCATTAATAATTGGGTCAAAAGGATCTTTTGTATATCCATTAGTAGGTCTCACAGTATCATGATGAGAGTTTAACAAAAGGGTTGGCTTTGTTTCATCAAAATATTTATTAGTTGCCCAAATATTATTATTGGTTCTATTAAAAGTAATGTTAGCTTTAGAAAACCAAGATTCTATTAACAAAGCTGTATGATGTTCTTCAGAAGAAAATGAAGGTGTTTTTATTAAACTTTTCAATAGTGAAATAGCCTCTAAAATTAATTTTTCTATTCTCATAATTTTTGAATTGTTGTAAAGTTAGAATGATGATCAAAAAGCATGGTAGGATTACCTATACAAACTTTTGAAACATTGCGATCTAGGGCATAAAAACAGTTATCTAATTTAGGAATCATGCCTTCACTGATTATATTAGATTTTTTTAACTCTATGTACGTTTTATTATTAATTTTATTAATCACAGAATTATCATCATTTGTACGCTGTAACACCCCTTTTTTTTCAAAGCAATAATACAATTCAACTTTATAATCTTTAGAAAAAGCAATCGCTAATTCAGAAGCAATAGTATCTGCATTTGTATTTAACAATTGCCCATTTTGATCATGAGATATCGCAGAAAATATATTTGTTATATCACTGTTTATTAGTATTTTAAGTGTGCTTATATTAACCTTTACTATATCTCCAGCAAAACCATAATTAATTGGAGTTTCAGACCTTTTATTAGCTATAATTGTATTTCCATCTGCACCAGTAAATCCAATAGAATTACATCCAAAACTTTGCAGTTTAGCTACAATAGTTTTATTTATTTTACCGGCATAAACCATAGTTATAATATCTAAAGTTTCTGCATTTGTAACTCTTCTACCGTCTATAAATTTAACTGGAATATTCATTTTATTAGATAAATCTGAAGCTAGTTTACCTCCTCCGTGAACTAAAATTTTAGATCCCTTAAGTGATGAAAATTCTCTTAAAAAAGATGTTAATTGAGCTTCATTATCAATAATTTTCCCCCCTATTTTTATAACTTTAAGTGTTTTCATTTTAAATTATTTAAAATATTTTTAAGCACTATTTGAGCCGCATAAGTTCTATTATTCGCTTGCTCAATCACAACTGAGTTTTCACCATCTAAAACAGCATCCTCTACAACAACATTTCTTCTTACTGGCAAACAATGCATAAACTTTGCATTACCTAATTTCTCATTGGTTAACATCCAGTTTTTATCTATTGACATAACTTTGCCATAATCATGATAATTACTCCAATTTTTAGCATATACAAAATCCGCATCTTTCAAAGCCTCCTTTTGGTTATAGCTAATAGAAACACCTTCAGTAATAATTGGGCTTAATTCGTATTTTTTTGGATGCGTAATCAAAAGATCTACATCTATTTCTTTCATTATTTTAATAAAAGAGTTCGCTACAGCATGAGGTAATGCTTTTGGATGAGGCGCCCAGGTTAAGACAACTTTTGGTTTTGAAGTTGTTTTAAATTCACTAATAGTAATAGCATCAGCAAGCGCCTGCAATGGATGTGCCGTAGCACTTTCCATATTAACAATTGGTACTGAAGCATATTTTACAAAACTATTAAGTACCTGCTCTGTTTCATCCTTTTCCTTGTTTGTAAGGGTAGGAAATGCTCTAATAGCTATAATATCTCCATATTGAGATATAACATTAGCAGCTTCCTTAATATGCTCTGCTTTAGCAAGATTCATAATAGTTCCATTGTCATACTCTAAATTCCAACAATCATTAATATTTAGAACCATCACATCCATCCCAAGACTCTTCGCAGCTTTTTCAGTGCTTAGCCTAGTTCTTAGGCTAGCATTAAAAAAAAGCATTACCAAGGTTTTATACTTGCCTAAATTTTCAAATTGATAGGGATTGTTTTTTAATTGAATAGCTTCTTGAACAGTATGCTCAATATTTTTTATATCGTTAATTGTTACATATTTCTTCATAATACTTCTGTTTTTAGAGCTGTAAAAAACACGTCTATATGCTTCTTCTGTATAGTTAGAGATGGCAAAATTCTTAACACATTCGGGTTCTTAGCATTTCCTGTAAAAATGTGATGCTTGTAGATAAGTTTTTTTCTTAGTTCTGATATAGGAAAATCAAACTCTAACCCCAGCATTAGCCCTCTTCCTTTTACAGCTTTTATATGAGGCAATGATTGGGCTTTCTTTTTAAAATAATCAAAAATCACCTTTGCATTTTCTTGAAGTTTTTCTGCTTTGATTACCTCCAGAACTGTTAAAGAAGCTATGCAGGCTAGATGATTTCCTCCAAAGGTTGTTCCCAATAAACCAAACGAAGCTTTTATTTTTGGATGAATTAAAATTCCGCCAATTGGAAAACCATTACCCATTCCTTTTGCCATGGATATAATATCAGGGATAATTTTATGTTTTTGAAACGCAAAAAAATCACCAGTTCTTCCAAAACCAGATTGA
>CALKFR010000051.1 GCA_938084555.1 uncultured Flavobacteriaceae bacterium
ACTGTCTATTAACTCTGTAGTGTTTAAAATATCATCTACTCCAAACCTAATAATTGAAACACCTAAAGCACTTCGTTTGTCTATTGGCATTGCAAAAGCTGCGTAGTTATAATTAGCGATACCAGCAAAATAGGAGGAATGCATAAGGGCTCCTTGATAATCTTTGATATTTACTAAACCTGCTGGATTCCAATACCCAGAATTTACATCGTTTGAGGTAGCTACTACAGATTTACTCATTCCTAATGCTGCTGCATCTACTCCTATAGTTAAAAATTCATTGGAGTAGTTTCTTAATGCTTGTGCATTAATTAAAATAGGAAATATAAGAAAAAGTAAAAAATGTTTTTTTTTCAATGCATTGTGTAATTATACAGACAAATATCTTAATATATTATTGAAATAACTTTACATTTTGATAGATATTGTATCAATTAGCCATTGTCTTTAATAAACTCAAGTATTCTATTTTCTAACCATCTATTTTTTTTAGTAAAAAAACTAGAAATAAATCCCACATGTCCTCCATGTTTTGTTACTTCCAAATAAAAATAATTAGATTTCTTAGCTTCTGTGTATGGATAACATTCTTCGGCTAAAAAAGGATCGTCTGATGCAGTTATTAATAAAACTGGTTTTTTAATTGAAGTCAAATAGGGTTTTGAACTGGCTTTTTCCCAATAATCTTGTGGCCCTGAAAATCCAGATACTGGCGCTGTGTATAACCCATCAAATTCTTTAAATGTTTTTGATTTCAATAGTTTCTTTACATCTAAATTATATTCTGGATATTTTTGGACCTTTATGAGGATTTTTTTTCTTAGGGACCTTAAAAATTTATACATATATATTTTATTTTTTGGAGTCCCCATTGTTTTACTTGAACTTGCTAAATCTACTGGAACAGAAACAGCTACTCCACAAGAAACTTTATCTGAGATAGTTTTTACATGTTCTCCAAAATATTTTAAGGTAATATTTCCACCAAGACTATATCCAACAATAATTATTTTATCATAAGAATAATTTTTAATCAAATAGTTAATTACAAATTCTAGGTCTTCTGTCTTTCCGCTATGATAGGTTGGAAGTAATAAGTTGTCTTCTCCACTACAACCTCTTAAATTAAAGGATACCGTATCATAACCAGCTTTATTAAGTACTGAAGCTGCAGCTAAAATATATTTAGATTCAGAGCTTCCTTCTAAACCATGAATAAGCACAACTAATTTTGATGAATTCACTTTAGAAAAATCTAAATCAATGAAATCATTATCCCAAGTTGAAATTCTTCTTCGTTTATAATTATGTGATTCCCTCATAAAAATAGCTCTATATATTGTACTTAAATGACCATTCTTAAATGGAAATGAAGGAGAGAACTTGGATTTAATGATGGGCATAGCTTTTTTTAAGTAATTAATTGGCAAATATGCTTAAAAAATCATGATATTTAAAATCACCCAAAAGGTTTTACTATTTTAGCAAATGAAATAATAGTTATGGGTATCAAAATTTACATTCCAAATATAATTACACTCGGTAATCTTTTTTGCGGAACATTGGCAACTATCTTTGCTGTAGACGGTTATTTTGAATTGACTGCTTTATTTGTATCATTAGGTATTTTTCTAGATTTTTTTGATGGTTTCTTTGCAAGAATTTTTAAAGTTTCTGGTGAATTAGGAAAACAATTAGATTCTTTGGCAGATATGGTAACTAGTGGAGTAGTTCCTGGTATTATCCTTTTTAATTTATTAGGAAATAAAGATCAGGTGTTACACGAAATTAAGGATGTATTTTTTATGCCAACTAAACTACCTTTACTTGGTTTATTAATAACTTTAGCAGCTTGTTATCGATTAGCTAAATTTAATTTGGACACCAGACAATCAGAATCTTTTATAGGTTTGCCAACACCAGCTATGAGTTTGTTTGTAGTTTCGTTACCATTAATAAAAATGTATACTGAAATTGAATTTGTAAAAAATCTGATAAGTAACAATTACTTTTTAATAGGGATTACAATTTTATTTAGTTATTTAATGAATTCAGAACTTCACTTATTTTCTTTGAAGTTTAAAAATTATAGTTTAAAAGAAAATTTATATAAATATATGTTAATAGCACTTTCAATAATTTTATTGATTACTATTAAATACTTAGCAGTACCCGTGATAATATTAACTTATATTCTTTTATCGATTTTAAGGAATATTATGAATATAAATAAGGTTTAGAAAACTTTTTTTCTTTTTAATTCAAAATCTTTTCCAAGATATACTTTTCGAACTAATTCATCTTTCGCCAAGTCTTCAGGAATACCCTCTTTTAAAATTCCTCCTTGATACATTAAATAAGTTCTATCAGTGATGGCTAGTGTTGCTTGAACGTCATGATCTGTAATAAGTATTCCTATGTTTCTATCTTTTAAATGTGCAACAATACTTTGAATATCTTCAACAGCAATAGGATCTACACCAGCAAAAGGTTCATCTAATAAAATAAATTTAGGGTCAGATGCTAAACATCGCGCGATTTCAGTTCTTCTTCGTTCTCCTCCAGATAATAAATCGCCTCTATTTTTACGAACATGGTTAATATTAAACTCTTCAATTAATGATTCTAATTTAATCTTTTGTTCTTTTTTTGATAAATCTGTAAATTGAAGTACAGACATTATATTATCCTCAACAGATAGTTTTCTAAATATAGAAGCTTCTTGTGCTAAATAACCAATTCCCTTTTGAGCTCTCTTATACATTGGGTAACTAGTTATTTCTTCGTCATTTAAAAATATTTTACCACTATTGGGCTTAATCATTCCAACAATCATGTAAAAAGAAGTAGTTTTACCAGCTCCATTAGGTCCTAGTAATCCAATAATTTCTCCCTGCTTAACCTCCAACGAAATTTTTTTGACAACTTGTCTGCCACTATAATTTTTAGCAATATTTTCAGCTCTTAAAATCATTATTTGATGTATGAATTATTTATTTTTTAACTAGTTCTTTATGACTAAATAAAAATAACAATTTTAATTTTTAAAAGTCTTAATCTATTTATAAGGGGAAGATATAAAATTATCATTAAGAATTACTTTCCAAAGCTTCCCAATATTCATATGCCCTTCTTAAGTGAGGAATTACTATTGTGCCTCCTACAAGAGTAGCTATAGAAAGAGTTTCCATTATTTCCTCTTTTGATACACCTTCTTTGAAGCAGGTTTCTAAGTGATAGGCAATACAATCGTCACATCGAAGAACAGTAGAAGCCACTAAACCTAATAATTCTTTTGTCTTTACAGGTAAATGACCTTCTTTAAAAGCATTGGTATCTAGATTAAATATTCGCTTGATAATTTTATTATCATTACTTAATAACTTATCATTCATCTTGGAACGATAATTATTAAATTCTGTTACTTTATTTATTGGCATTTTTTTGTTGTTTTTTAATCACCCACTTAGAGACTTTGATACTTATTTCATATAAAATTAACACAGGAATAGCAACAATAACTTGGCTAGCTACGTCTGGAGGTGTAATAATCGCAGCCAATATTAATACTAAAACTAAAGCATGTTTTCTGTAATGTTTTAAAAACTCTGGAGTTATTAAACCAATTTTTGTAAAGAAATAAACAAGAACAGGTAATTCAAACATAATAGATACTCCTAAAAGCATATTAGTAATTAAACTTATGTGAGACTCCATGGTAAATTGATTAACTAATTTATCACTAATCTGGTAGGTGTATAAAAAATTCACAGAAATAGGAGCTATAACATAAAAGCTAAATAAAACACCTATAAAAAATAAAAATGAGGCAGTTAGTATAAATCCTCTTGATTTTTTTATTTCATTTACATGTAATCCTGGTGAAATAAATTTCCATAATTCCCATAAAATGTATGGAAAAGCTACTATAAATCCTAAAATGAATGAAGACCATATGGAATTCATTAATTGTTGAGTAGGCTTTAGTACTTGTAATGTATTGGGGTAGTCTAAACTACAAAAATTACTATCCACACTAAAAAAAGAGAAAAAATCACAGAACAATCTATAGGTAATGAAATTAGGGTCAATATGAGCAAGTAAAAATTCATTGTAAACAATTTCTTGAATAGAAAATAGACCGATTCCAATAATAAAAATTGAGGCAATACTTCTAACTAAGTGCCAACGAAGTTCTTCTAGGTGATTTAAAAATGACATTTCTTTTTCCTGAGTCATTGAAAAAAAATCTTTTTAATTAGTAAACTTTATTTTTATCAAAATAAAAAAAAGTCATATATTTAAGTAATTAAAATAAGTAGCAAATTTACTATAAAAATAAGATACTACAACTATTCTAATCGTATTGTTTCCTAAATACGCTAGCTATATAATGCTAAAAGATATACAATGAATATATACCCACCATTAAAAAAATATTTTGGTTTTTCTCAATTCAAAGGCTTACAAGAAGAAGTTATAAAAAGTATTCTTCAAAAGAAAAATACATTTGTGATTATGCCAACTGGGGGAGGAAAATCTCTATGCTATCAATTACCTGCTTTAATGAATACTGGTACTGCTATTGTAATTTCTCCATTGATAGCCTTGATGAAAAACCAAGTAGACGCTATTCGTGGTATATCTGATCACGAAGGTGTAGCTCATGTATTAAATTCTTCTTTAAATAAATCTGAAATTTCACAAGTAAAAAGTGATATAGAAAATGGTATTACCAAACTTCTTTATGTTGCACCTGAATCATTAATTAAAGAGGAGTATGTAAATTTTTTAAAAAACCAAACAATCTCTTTTGTTGCAATAGATGAAGCACATTGTATCTCAGAGTGGGGTCATGATTTTAGACCAGAATACAGAAACCTAAAACATATTATAAAGCAAATTGACAATGTTCCTGTTATAGGTTTAACAGCCACCGCAACTGAGAAAGTTCAAGAAGACATTTTAAAAACTTTAGGCATTAGCGATGCTACCACTTTTAAAGCCTCGTTTAATAGACCTAATCTTTTTTATGAGGTTAGACCAAAAACAAAAGATGTAGAAAAAGATATCATTAGGTTTGTAAAACAACGTCAAGGAAAATCTGGAATTATTTATTGTTTGAGTAGAAAAAAAGTTGAAGAAATTTCTCAAGTTTTACAAGTAAACAACATTAAAGCTGTTCCTTATCATGCAGGATTAGATGCCAAAACTCGTGCTCGACATCAAGATATGTTTTTGATGGAAGATTGTGACATTGTAGTTGCTACCATTGCCTTTGGAATGGGGATAGATAAACCAGATGTCCGTTTCGTAATACATCATGATATTCCTAAAAGCCTAGAGAGTTATTACCAAGAAACAGGTAGGGCAGGTAGAGATGATGGAGAGGGATACTGTTTAGCTTTTTATGCTTATAAGGATATTGAAAAGTTGGAAAAATTTATGGCGAGTAAACCCATTGCTGAACAAGAAATTGGTCATGCATTACTTCAAGAGGTGGTTGGTTAGGCTGAGACTTCAATGTCTAGAAGAAAATATTTATTACATTATTTTGGTGAAGAATTTGACGAAATTAATGGTGCTGGTGCAGATATGGATGATAACACAAAGAATCCTAAGAAAAAAAATGAGGCTAAAGATAATGTAGTTAAATTACTATCAGTAGTTAGAGACACAAATGATAAATACAAATCTAAAGATATTGTAAACGCTATTGTAGGTAAAGAAAATGCATTATTAAACTCTCATAAAACCAATTTAAAGCCCTTTTTTGGTTGTGGTAAAGACAGGGATACTTCCTATTGGATGGCTCTTCTTCGGCAAGTTTTAGTTGTAAATTTTATTCGTAAAGAGATTGAACAATATGGTGTAGTAAAACTAACTGAAAAAGGTGAAAATTTCTTATCTTCTCCAACATCTTTTATGATGACTGAAGATCATGTTTATTCCCAAGAAGCAACAGAAGATATTATTACAAATGAAGCTAGTTCTGGTGTTTCTGCAGATGAAAAACTCGTAAGTTATTTGAAAGACTTACGAAAAAAAGTTGCTGTAAATTATGGAGTCCCTCCATTTGCGGTATTTCAAGACCCTTCTCTAGATGACATGGCACTAAAATATCCTATTACTTTAGAAGAATTATCTAAAGTTCACGGTGTAGGTGAGGGTAAGGCACGAAAATTTGGTAAAGATTTTATCAATTTAATTTCTAAATATGTAGATGATAATGATGTGGTTAGACCAGATGATTTAATCGTAAAAAGCACAGGTGTTAATTCTGGATTAAAATTATATATTATTCAAAATACCGACAGGAAATTACCTTTAATCGATATTGCTAAATCAAAAGGATTAGAGATGGAGCAGTTAATTAAAGAAATGGAGGTAATCATTTATTCTGGCACAAAATTAAATATAGATTACTCATTAGATGATTTGTTAGATGAAGATCAACAAGAGGATATTTATGAGTATTTTATGGAGGCGGAATCAGATAATATAGAAGGAGCTTTGGAAGAATTTGACGGAGAATATGACGAAGAAGAACTTCGTTTAATGAGAATTAAATTTATTAATGAAGTTGCTAATTAAAGTGTGAAAATTGTTAATAATATTCCAGTAATTATAGCTAAAAACTTATGTAAATTAAAATTATGATTTTCTGAACTTTCAAATAAAATTATTGTCGATATATGGAAGAAAATTCCAATAATTAGGGCTGTAATCTCTGAACTATAAAGTTCAAAAAAAATAATTTTATTTGAAAGCAATACTCCTAATGGACTCATTAAAGCAAATACAGATAAAAATATTCCTATTGTTTTTTTTGAAAAATTACTATTCACTAAAAATATAGTTAAAATAATGGCAATGGGAATTTTATGGACAATGATGGCCCATAATAAATTTTCTCCTGAGTGGTGAATTGGTAATCCCTCAGAAAAAGCATGAACACATAAACTTATAAATAATAATCTCGGAAAAGTTTTTCCATTTGTATGAATGTGAATATGTCCATGTTCGGCACCCTTTGAAAAAGATTCTAATACAGATTGTAAAATAACACCAGAAAGGATACAAATTCCAATAATATTATTATCTGATGAATCAGTATAAACTTCAGGCAACAAATGCAAAATAGCTACAGATAAAAGATACGCCCCACTAAAGGCTAATAATAAACGAACAGTTTTTTGTGATGGTTTTAAAAATAAAACCAAAAACACACCCAATAATACAGAAGCTATTAATAATAAATATGTCATGACACAACAAATATTAATCTTTCAGAGGTAACTGGATTAAATTTAGATAAATGATAATCACCAAAAATATGATTAATTTTTAATCCAGCAGCAGAAAAATAGGATTTGAACTTTACAAGATCTAGATATTTGACTCTTTCTGAGAATGAATAGCTTAGTCCTTTGTCTTTAAAAGTTATATGCTTTACTATAAAACCATCTCTAATTTCACGTTGTAAATTAAATGAAATACCATCAACAATTTTAATTTCTTCTTTCACTAATTTTCTTTCAACATTTACAACATTTAAAAAATCAAGAACTAACAAACCATTTTTATGTAAACCATTGTGTATATTTTTTAAAACTAAGATATCATCTTTATCATTTTCAAAATACCCAAAACTTGTAAAAAGATTAAAGACAGCATCATATTTTACATCAAAAGGTTTTCTCATATCTTTTAACTTAAAATCAAGTGAGCTGTTTTCAAATTTTTTGGCAGCTTGTATACTGTTTTTAGACAAGTCTGCTCCAGTTACTCTATAACCTAGGGAATTCAAATAAATTGAATGCCTGCCTTTTCCACAAGGCAAATCAAGTAAATGAGAACATGAAGGAATTTTTAAAAAATCAATAATATTTCTAATGAATAATTGGGCATCTTTATCATTTCTGTCTTTGTAGAGTGTATGATAATAAGAGGTATTGAACCAATCTGTAAACCAATCTGATTTATTCATATTAAAATAATGACTACAAAAATAAACTTTTCTTTCAGAAATAATGTTTTACACTAGGAATATAAATGAATTAGTTTTTTTCTTATTTCTTATATCTAAAAAGAGGTATTAAAGTGTATTTTTGCACCCTAACCTTTGTAACATGAATACTAATTTTAAAATGACGGCCACAACTCTTAAGGGTTTAGAAGGTGTTTTAGCTGATGAATTAAAAAAACTTGGTGCCCAAGATATTAAAGAGGGTATAAGAAGTGTTACTTTTAGAGGTGATCAAGGTTTTTTGTATAAAGCTAATATTGCCTTAAGAACAGCTATTCGTATTTTAAAACCCATTAGAACTTGTAAAATTTATGATGAAGAAGATTTGTATGAGGCTATTCAAAAAATTAAATGGGAAAAATATCTAGATGTTGAAGGTACTTTTGCAATTGGAGCAGTAGTAAATTCAAAAAATTTCACCAG
This sequence comes from uncultured Flavobacteriaceae bacterium, assembly GCA_938084555.1. Lineage (GTDB taxonomy): Bacteria > Bacteroidota > Bacteroidia > Flavobacteriales > Flavobacteriaceae > Polaribacter. The sequence continues at coordinate 8,453 of CALKFR010000051.1, forward strand.
TAATTCTCATTATATTGCCTTAAAATCTAAAGATGCAGTTGCAGATTATTTTAGACATAAATACAGCAAGAGGCCAAATGTAGATTTAGATTATCCAGATGTTAAAATTCATGTTCACATTCAGAAAGATTGGTGTACTATTTCTTTAGATTCCTCAGGAGATTCATTACACAAAAGAGGGTACAGAAGCGCCACTAATATTGCTCCAATTAATGAGGTTTTAGCAGCTGGTTTGGTATTGCTTTCTGGTTATTCAGGTGATGAGAATTTCATAGATCCTATGTGTGGTTCGGGAACGATATTAATAGAGGCATGCATGATAGCTTGTAAAATACCTGCAAATATTAATAGAAAACAATTTGCATTTGAGCGGTGGAAAAATTATGACGAAGATCTTTACTTTACCATACAAGATGCACTTTTAAAAAAAATCACTAATTCCCATTTTAAAATTATGGGATTTGATAAAGCACCTTCAGCAGTATCAAAAGCAAAACAAAATATTATCAATGCCAATTTAGATGAGTTTATAGGCGTTCATCATGTTAATTTTTTTAATTCTACCAAAGAGGTTTTTGGGAATACTACCATTTTATTTAATCCTCCTTATGGGGAGCGTTTGAATATAGATGTAAATGAGTTCTATAAAAAAGTTGGCGATACTTTAAAACACAATTACCCAAACTCAACAGCTTGGATGATCACCTCAGATATGCAAGCTTTGAAACATGTAGGACTGAGGACATCTAAACGTATAGAACTAAAAAATGCAGATTTAGATTGTAAGTTTGTGAAGTATGAATTGTATGAAGGAACTAGAAAAGCTTCCAAGTTGAAAAACTAAGTTTTTCCCATAGTTTCAATAAGTTTCTTTAGAGTTTTACTGGGTTTTAAATTGTTTTTTTCATCAGCACAATATTTTGCTAATGTTTCATACGCTTTTTTGTAAATCTTCTTTTTTGACAGTTTAGGATAAGATATAAGAGCTTTAGCCAGGGAAGCCATAAACATTGCAAATAATTCACCATCTCCTTTAGTTATTCTTATGA
>CALKFR010000052.1 GCA_938084555.1 uncultured Flavobacteriaceae bacterium
ATGATTGAAGGTGAGCAGGTAGCAATGCCTTCAAACCACACTTTCCAAGGTACATCTAACTTCGCTGTTGGTGGTACTGAAGGTTTATTCTCTGCTTTAGAATCAAGAGGTTTAGTATGGACTGGTACTGATTTCGATCAATTATCAGGTAACGTTCAAGGCGGTTTAGCTGAGTTCGATACTATTCTACAAGAATTAGACAAGCAGGGTGCTATTGAAGAAAATATGATGTTCTTAGATAGAGGTACTTCTCTAGAAATTGACAACATGTTAGCTTCTATTAACTCTGGAAACGTTGCATCTGGTGGATCTGGTTACGGTGTATTTAATAACGATGCTGATATGGCATTGAATTTAGGTTTCACTGGTTTTAGAAGAGGTTCTTATGACTTCTATAAAACTGACTGGAAATACTTAAATGATGCTACTACAAGAGGTATGTCTAGCGCTATTGATGGCGTTATGGTACCAGCTGGTACATCTACAGTATATGACCAAATGTTAGGATCAAATATCAGACGTCCTTTCTTACATGTGAGATATAGAGCTTCTGAAACTGAAGACAGACGATTCAAAGCTTGGATCACTGGTTCTGTTGGTGGAGCTTACACATCTGATCTTGATGTAATGAGAGTTAATTTCTTATCTGAAAGATGTTTAGTAACTCAAGCTGCTAATAACTTCGTGTTATTCAAAGGAGCTTAATTAATTATTAACATTTAAAATATAGAAATTATGGGTTTAGTAAAATTAACTACAAATAACGTTGTACAAGCCGAAGGCATACTACAACTTACAGCAGTAATATCAAGTAACACACTTACAATTGATGTTCTATATGCTTTAGATATGGGATCAAGCAAATTAGCTAAAGCTAATATTGTCTATACTAAAGGCGCTTCTAACTCTTTCACTAAGACTGAGGCGGAATATTTAGAATTATTTGCAAGTTCATTTGGTAATGCAATGGGAACAAGCGGACCAGCTTTAGTTGGGCCAATTGTTGAACAAAAAGTTACAGCTACTGGAATACTAGTAGGAACAATTACACCGGTTGTTACGTTGAAGCTTTCATCAGCTTTAACTTAATTAAGGTTATATTTAAGATCCCGCTTCGGCGGGGTCTTTTTTAATTATTATATTATATTATATTATGGAAGAAACAAAAACAAAAAAGGCTCCAGCTAAGAAAGCTGCACCTGTAGAAAAAAAGCCAGTAGATAGCTGGGATTATAAAGATAGAAATTATTATTTAATAGGTAATAAAACACCATTAACTTACACTATAACAAGTAGACATTCTAAAAGATACCCTTTAGTATGGTTTGATCCAGAATTAGGCTATGAAAGAGAAATGAGATATGCTACTAATCAAAAATCTGTATTTGTAGATGAACAAAAAGGAGACGCTACATTAAAACATATAGTTTTTGAAAAAGGTCATTTATTTGTACCTAAAGAAAAAAGAAATTTACAAGAATTTTTAGATAAACATCCTCATAAAAATTTATTATTTCAACAATTTGATCCTGTTGTCCAAGCTGTACACGAGTTTGAAGACTTAGAAGATGAAATAGTTGCTCTTAATATGGCTTATGAGATGGACATCGAACAAGCAGAAGCAATAATGAGAGTTGAACTAGGTACTAAAGTAGCTGATTTAAGCTCTAAAGAATTAAGAAGAGACTTACTTATATTTGCTAAAAGAAATCCAAGACTACTTGTTGATCTAGCTAACGATGAAAATGTTGTACTTAGAAACTTTGCTATAAGATCTGTAGAAGAAAATATAGTTAATTTAAGCTCTGACAACAGATCGTTTACTTGGGCTAGTAATGGTCGTAAATTAATGAATGTTCCTTTTGATGAAAACCCTTATTCAGCAATGGCTGCGTGGTTTAAAACAGATGAAGGACTTGAAGTTTACAGATCTATAGAGAAAAAATTCAAATAACAAGTGATTATAATTAAGGGTGGTTTACGCCACCCTTTTTAATATATATAAATATGGCAATTAACGTAAACACTGTATACACATCTGTGTTAAGTATCCTTAACAAAGAACAAAGAGGATATTTAACTCCTTATGAGTTTAATCAATTAGCTACTCAAGTACAATTAGAAATATTTGAAAGCTATTTTGAAAACTTAAATCAACAGCTTAGAGCTCCAGAAAATAATAGTGAATATGCAGATAGAGTTAAAATGCTTCAAGAAAAAATATCTACATTTGAAACATCTGCGAGTGTTAATGTCGTGGTTGCTAACAATGTTGGCACATACGATTTTAGTGCTCAAAACCCTGCTGTTCATAGATTTGGCAGGGTAGATTATACTAATGGATCAAAGCTTCCAGTAGAAATAGATAAAGTAACACGTCAAGAGTTTTTAACATTTAGACGCTCTCCACTTACAGCCCCAAGTCAAGATTATCCTATATGTTATATAGAGGGAACAACTATAAAAATATTACCTGCTATTGCCACCGCGGCGTCCGTCAACGGTAGTCCTGCTCAAAGTTATACACTAGAGTATGTTAAGAAACCAGTTGATCCTGTTTGGAATTATACAGTAGGAAGCGTAGGTCAGTACATATTTGACCCAGTGGCTAATGGTGTAAGTAAGGACTTTGAAATATCAGACTTAGATCAAACAGAAGTTATATTAAAAATATTAATGTACGCTGGTGTAGTTATAAGAGATCCAGAGATCGTACAACAAGCCGCTCAAGCGGTGGCTGCTCAAGACCAATTAGAACAAATTTAAGATGACAAAAACTTCAGCTACAATTCCAATAACAGAAAATGATTCACAGTATTACGCAGGTCAACAACTAATATCTACAACAGGTGGTGGTGGTAGTGTTTTTAGTTTTCCAGGTTTAAACACTACTCTTATTAGCAACTATAATGAATTTGGTGATCAAGTAAGAGATACTGGTAATTTTTCAATACATTTACTTCCTACTAGTACTACAATACCGTCTGCAAGTAATTTAATAAGTGCCGCTCTTATATCAGTTTCAAATACTACTAATAACACTGTATTATTACAACCACCATCAATGCCTGCTGATCAGTTTTTGTTTTTGCAATTAACTGATATAGCTAGAGGAGACAACTGGGGTAGTTATAGTTATTTAACTCTAAATGAAATTATAGATAATTGGCTAATGTCTTACGTAGGTGAAGATAAGATTATACAAAAAATTAAAAGAAGTGATGTACTTTTTCACGCTAGAAGAGCAATGCAGGAACTATCTTATGATACTTTAAAATCTTACAAGTCTCAAGAATTAACTGTTCCAACAAATTTAACAGTTCCTATACCAAAAGATTATGTTAACTACACAAGACTTGCTTTTGCTGACGGGTCAGGTGTATTAAGAACAATACAACCTTTAAGTGGACTAAGCGGTAATCCTACAGAAATGCCTATTCAAGATGGCGCAACAGGTATTCCTAGTCAAAGTTCTTATGACACAAACCTTGAGGCTGCTCAATCATTAATAGAGGATAGGTGGAACAAGGCAAATAAAAATGATATAACAGGAAATTATACTCCTTTTCAATCAGACGGAGTGTTTGACGCAGCTTGGTATAAAACAGCATATGGCCAAAGATATGGTTTAGACCCAGTAGTGTCTAATCAAAACGGCTGGTTTTCTATAAATCAAAGAACAGGTACTTTTAATTTTAGTAGTAACCTAGTAAACCAAGTTATATTTCTTAGTTATATTTCTGATGGTCTTTCTTATACTTTGAATAGTATAGTACCTAAATTAGTCGAAGAAGCAATGTATGCTCAAATAGCATCAAGAATTTTTCAATTAAGAAGAGATGTAGATGGTGGAACTAAACAGGTTTTTAAGCGTGATTCTTATGTTAAAACAAGAAATGCAAAAATAAGATTACAAAACCTTAAATTAGACGAAATAACTCAATGGTTCAGAGGTCAATCTAAATGGATTAAACATTAATTAATGGCTCAAAACAAATTTCAACACACTTTCACTAAGTCTACGATGAATAAAGACTTAGACTCTAGATTACTAGGCCGTACTGAATATAGAGATGGTAGTAATATAGCTGTTTCTAGATCCGAAGCTGATGACGTAGGCGCTTTAGAAAATATATTAGGCAATGAAATAGTAAGTAGTTTAGACATACCAGCTATAACAGCTTCTTTAAATTTAGGGGGCACCGAAGCTATGTACAAGGAATTTCCTGCTCAAATAATTGGTGGGTTTTTAAACGAAGATACTAACAAAGCTTATTTTTTTATAACTAACTATCAAGATAATTCTTCTAGTAAAGTTTCTAATTTTTGCCCTATAGGTACAAGAAACTCTATAGTGCTGTATGATACGGTCTCTGCTAATACGTTAGAAATAGTTAGCGGTAGATTTTTAAATTTTTCTTTAAATAGTCCTATTCTAGACATTACAATGATAGAAAACATATTGTACTGGACTGATAACAGAAATCAACCACGTTGTATAAATGTTGAAACTGCCGAAGCTAATATATCATATTACAAAAATGAAGATCACGTTTCTTTAGCTAAGTATTATCCTAGTAGACCTATAGAATTAAATAATGTTTTAGAGTTTGATCAAGCGCTACTAATGGCAGCAGCACCACCTAGCGCTTTATTTTATAATCCCAACAATATATTTGAAGCTTATTACACGTTTTTTCTTATAAAAAGTAAAGACTCTAATGGAGATAATATAAATTCAGATATTATAAATGCTATAGATGGTAAAGTTGGGCTAAAAGGTTATTATCAAAGCTCTACTGGCCAAACTTGGGATTTTACTGTAGCAATGGTAGACAAAGATTACAATGTATTTAATATACCAGGTTCTAGCGCGACTGGATATTGCGCAGTTTATATAGATAGAGATTTATCAGGAGCTGATACACCATACTCTTCAGGTACTGCAAATTTTAATGGCAAAATAAGATTTATTCAGCCAAGCGCTAAAGATGTTAGTTCTCCTTGGTTAAGAGAAAGCCAAACAAAAATCACAGTTGCTTTAGTTAATTCTATAGGTTATCAATGTGCTGTTTTAGGATCTGAACTACAGCCTAGCCATCTTCTTTACAAATATGGAACAGCATGGAAAAATAAAGTCTCAGGAGTTGGCACATTCCCCAATACTTATTGGAATACATACGGGACACAAAGCTGGCCTGTTGCTGGTCAAGGTATTGATTGGGGAGGTAATATTTTAAGAGGTGCTAGTTGGGCTAGAGTCACACATCCAAAACTAGATCCTTTAAAATACTACATTGTACGAACTATAGGAGATCCTGAACTAGGTGGTATTTTTACTTTACATGAATTAAACTTAGAAGCAAACACATCTGCTTCTGTAATTCCAGCAAATTTACCACTAGCTGTTGGCGATGTTCTTTCAATTCATATGGCTAATCCATATTGGATAGACGACTTCGCTGGTGACGAAGCTTTTTTAGAAGATAAGTTTGTTAGATTTGCTTATAGATTTAAATATGACGATGGTCAACACTCTTTAATATCTCCTTTTACACAAGAGGTTTTTATACCAAAACAAAAAGGGTATTTTCTAAAAACAGTAGGTATGAAAAAATCTACAGGAGCTAGTGTTAACGAGTATCAATCACAGGTTCAAAAAGCAGGAGAAGATACTATAGTTGAATTTATGGAAAATGAAGTTACACAAGTTTCATTAAAAATACCTTGTGAATATAACTTTAATAAAATAAACAATGAACTAAAAGTAATAGAAATAGATATTCTATACAAAGAATCTATGAGTCAAAATATAATGGTAATAGAATCTTTAAAAGTTACCGACTCTTCAATATCTAATAATAATACTAAATTTTTAACATATAATTATAATTCTAAAGAGCCTATAAAAACTTTAAGGTCTGCTGAAACAACTAGGGTTTATGACAATATACCTGTTAGAGCTAAAACTTTATCATCTGCGGGTAATAGAATTATATTAGGTAATTTTTATGATAGACACTCTGCTCCAGGAAATTTAAATTATTATGTTGCTGCTGGAAGAAAGTTTACACCTAGCACTATTCCTGGGCCACCCTCTAATTATGATCCTAAAGACTCACAATTACCAAATAAATTTTCTACAATTTCTTATCCAAAACATAGTTTAAAGCAAAATAGAACATATCAAGTTGGTTTAATACTGCAAGATAGATATGGTAGATCATCTGATGTTATATTGTCAAAAGCAGAAGATCAAAACATACCTTTAACTACTGGTGTTTTTTCAAACGATAATTTAGTTTTCGGTGGATCAACCATATATCACGATTATTTTAACTCTATTATAAATCCACTAACAGCAAGTGGTGATATTACTAGTACTACAAATATAGAATCAGGTATTATAAATTGGCCTGGAGACAATTTAAAAGTGTTAATGACAGGTTTCATACCTGAAGAAGTTGCAGATTTAAGAGGTTATCCTGGTCTTTACAAAAATCCATATACTACTCTAACAACAGTAGGCCAGCAATTTGATTATATTCAAGTTACAACAGGTGGTGTTGCAGACTATATAAAGCCAGGTATGCTTGTAGAGTGGCAAGAATCAGGTGAAACTAAACAAGCTTACGTTTTTTATGTTTTAAATAAATTTGGGGGTGGAAGTACAAATATATTATTTTTAAGAAATGATGATGGTAGTTCGTCATCAAAGCCAGCTAGTGGAACTTCAGTTACTTTTTATAGTTTTGATAAGCCAAACGGTTGGTATAGTTACAAAATAGTAGTTAAGCAAAAACAACAAGAGTATTATAATGTTTATCTACCTAGTATATTGGACGGTTTACCAGTTATTAAACCTTTTACTTTAGAAAATGCTGCTACATTTACTAGTGGTAGTAATCAAGTAGTAATGACACCCGTAACAGGTATAGAGTATTTAACATTTCCACTATTAGAAGGTATGAAAGTTGTTACAGGTGGTGGTAATACTTACTACATTCAAAACATATTAAACTATACAACTTTTGAAATTACACAAAATGCTACGGCAACAGAAAGTAATGTAGATTTTACTTGTAGTACTGCTTCTAGTAATGGTATACTAAATACCACGACTTTATTAACTGACAATGCTAATAAAGTTCCGCCAGCATTAAATGAAACTACACCAATACAGGTTCAATATTCTACTAGTGACACAGAATTAATACCAAGAGCGGCTCAAGTTACTAATTGGACAGCATCTTCTGCATCTCCATTTTTTACAACTAACAACCAACCTCTACCTCAGTTTCCTAAAAAACGAACATTAAAAGTTAAAGCTATAGGTAACTATGACGATCTTTTTCAAAGAGGTAGTTTTAATGGTCTTTATCAAGCTGATACAAACCCACCAACAGCTATAATAGAAAATGTTTTTTCAATAGGAAAAGACTCAGACACCGCTCTACCTACAGCTGAACAAGAGCCAATTCCAGCAATATATGAAACTACTCCTACAACATCAGCTTTAGATATATACTATGAAAGCAGTACTTCTGGATTAATATCTGATTTAAATAATTTAATTTTTAAAACACTTAATGTTCCTAGTGTATTTAGAACTTATAATACGACAGATGTTGTTGAGTCTATATCAGTCAATGAAAGCTCTGATTGGTCTACTTCTGATTTAACAATAGCAACTCTTACTATACATGATCAAAATGGTAATAGATATGATTACTATAATGCAAGTGGAAAGTCTCAAGATATAGATTTAAAAGATATTTCCGTTACAAAAGCTTTTTATAGAGATGGAACTCCTTTGTCTAATGGCGAAATAATAGATTCTATACTTTTTGAAAAGTTTTCAGCAACAGATGCTGATAATAGATTCTTAGTTAAGCTTAATTCAAACTTTAGTGGTTATAGTAGTATAAATGAAGACATTAATAATATAACATTTATAGTTAATTTTTCTGCTGCTTTAAAAAATTCTTTACTACCTGACGGTACTAATGATAGTTTTATTTACGAAAAGTATTCTTTACCTTTAAAAATAAACATGTTAAATACTAAGCCAGCGCTCAACAATGATTATATAGCTTATGATGGAACTGTTTATTATATAAACAACGCTAGAGCCATTGATCCAGATGCTACTAACGCACAAGGAGCTTCTTTAAACTGGGCAAATAACAACAATAATGACACTACATTGTCATCAGCTACAAACGGAGGAAATATAAACAACACTGCAAATAGAGCCAATACGCAGGAATTAATATTAAAGTTAGAAGTAGACTTAGCTTCTGGCTCAAATTTTGTTCCAGCTGAAAGTGTGCCTAACTTAGGTTTATATCTTTCAGACGCTGGTCTTAATCCTGGAAGTGTTGTATTAGCTACTACAGGTAAATCTTTAGAAACAAAAGGAAATATTAGATGTAGAATAACAGCAGTTGATAGAAACGGAAAAGGTTTATCTACCGTAGTGTCTGATTTTATAATAAGATTTAAAAATTGATAAAAACAAGTAATAATATATAGTATGGGCCAAAACACTTTACCTATTGTAGAAGTTGATTACTATAACTGTATAGTAAACAAGAAAATATTAACACCACAGCCATCTAATCAAAATAGAGGTATAACTGTTCCTGGTAGTACCGGAGTTGCCGCTGATAATGTGTTTCCTATATGTCAAGTTTTTGCTCCTCCATATACGTTAACTGCTCCATATGGGCTAGGTAAACCTTTTGGAACTGATAAAATAGCTTCTGTTGTTTTTGAAAATTTTTATACAGAAGAAATGTATATAAGAGGTGGGTTTAATAATAGTTTTATGTCGTTAGGTGTAAAAGCTTATTTAGATGAAGAAGAGCCGTTACAACAACATAGATTCAATGCTTTAATATATTCAGGTATTTTTAATTCTAGAACTGGAATAAATAGAACTAATCAATTTCCAGTTGGAACAAATATAACTAAAGCAGCTAATCCGCAAAATGGATCTATACAAAAAATATATGCTGAGCAAAATAATTTAATAGTTCTACAAGAGAATAAATGTAGTAGAGCTTTAATAGATAAAGATGCTATATACAATGCTGAGGGTGGCGGAAGTGTAGTTACAGCAAACAACGTAATTGGAGAGATAGTGCCTTATGTAGGGGAATATGGAATAAGTAAAAATCCTGAAAGCTTTGCTATATATTCTTTTAGAAAATATTTCGTAGATAGAAATAGAAATGCTGTTTTAAGATTATCTAATGATGGCATTACGGAAATATCTGAAAATGGTATGCGTGATTGGTTTAGAGATAATTTAACTGTTTTAGACGATGATTATAATAATTCTTTTGAAATAATATTAAAGTCTACTACTTCTAATGCTCCTGATGCTTCTCAAAGTGGACCAAGTTATACTAATGACGGTATTAGTCCTATTAAACAATTTGGCCTTTTAGGTTCAAAAGTATTTTTTGAATATGGAAACAGCGGTGAATATGTAGATATGAATTGCACATTTATAGGTGTAAGAGAAGCTCAAACAACAAATGATTACATGTTGTTATCTAGAGTTATAACACAAGCAGAATTAACAAATATAACTAACATAAAGCTTTTAGGTAATTATAGAAGTAGAGTTTATGGTGGTTATGATGCTTATAATAAACAGTACATTTTATCAATACAGCCTAATAATTCTAAGGTTTATACTCAACCAAATACACCAACTGTACCTAAGCCAGATAACGTTTATTATACTTTAGGCTATGATCATCAAGTAAAAGGTTGGCCTAGTTTTTACTCTTACAAACCTAGCTTTATTGGTAGTTTAAAAAACACTTTTTATACAGTTAATAATGACTATTGGAGTGAAGACAATACAGTAAATATACAGAAAGGTCTTTATTCTCACTATGCTAATTCTACACCTCATGGACAGTTTTATTCTATAGATCATGATTCTTCAGTTACCATAGTGGCTAATTCTAATCCTTCTTTGCAAAAAGCTTTTTTAGCCATTGATTATGAAGGAGACAGCGGTTGGCAAGCTGAGTATTTAACTAGTGACAGAACAGGCCAAAGCGTTACTAGAGAGGTTGGTGGAGTTTGGACCAATGGATGGCAATTTAATAGTGACAATGCTAATTTAATATATAGCTATGTACAAGGTGCATATGATGGTGCCGGTAATACTGGTACTTCGGCTAATCCAAACAATGTACCATTACTGCGAGCTGGTTTTGATAGAAAAGAAAATAGATATGTTGCTAATTTAGTAAATAAATCAACAGCTGCTCCAGGAGAAGTAAATTTTGGAAATAGAATGAGTGGAATTAAAGGTTATTATTTAGATATTAAATTTACAACAGATAATGTTACAGCTCCGGGCGGTATGAAAGAGCTATTCTCTATAGGTGTAACATATAATACATCTTCAACATAATTAAATTAAATGAAAATAAGAAAATTAACAGAGCATGATTACAAGACTCTAGAAAAATGGTGGAAAGCGTGGGACTGGCCACCAGTAGAAAAAGAATTTTTACCAGACAATGGTACCGGTGGTTTTGTGGTAGAAAAAAATGGAGTTATGATTGTTGCAGGATTTGTTTATGTAACTAATTCTAAGGCAGTTTTACTTGAATGGATAATATCTAATCCAGAATATAGAGAAGATGACAGAGATATGGCTATAACATGTTTAATAAGCACAGTGGAGAAGATAATAAAAGGATGGGGATATAAATACATATTTACTATAGGCAGAACAAAAGCATTAATAAACAAACATAAAGAGTTAGGGTGGCATGTAGATGATAAGCCCTCACACGAGATAATTAAAATTTTAAAATAAAGATATGGCAGTAGCAACATCATTAGTAATAGCAGGGGCTGTAGCAGCAGCGGCTGGGGCCACTACACAGGGTATAGCAGCTAGAAGAGCTAAAAACGAAGCAGACGATCAGAATAATATAAAAAAAACTATGCAAAGTGCTTTAGATTCTTTAGTAGAAGAAAGACCTGCTTTCAATAATCCTTATGAAAACATGACTAATCAATTTGAAAATCTTGATAATCCTTATGCTAATCTTACTGTAGCTACTGAAGCTTTTAAAATGCAAGCTGAACAAGCTGATCAAGCTTTAGCTAATAGTTTAGATGTAATGATGGAAACAGGCCAAGCTGCTGGTGGCGCTACCGCATTGGCTCAAGCAGCTTTACAAAGTAAAAGAGGTATAGCAGCTACGATACAAGCTCAAGAAACTCAAAACAAGTCTTTAGCAGCCGAAGGAGAGATGACAACACAAAAGCTAGAAGCTGAGGGTGCTCAAAGACTAGATGAAATGAAAGCTCAAGGAAATATACTAGAACAACAAGATGCTATTAACTTTCATGAAGCTAAAATGGATCGAACAGCTAAGTTGCTAGACAATGCTGCTCAAAACGAAATGGATGCTAAAGCAGCTAGATCAGCAGCTATAGCAGGTATAGGACAATCAGTAGTTCAAGGAGTAGGTACGATAGTGCCAGGTTTTAGTTCTCTTGGAGGCAAAATTCCAGAAGGTGCAGCACAAATAGGTTAAATAATAGAATATGAGCTTTACGAATCCACAAAGAATAATAAATAAAGAGTTTGACACCTATATAAATAGTGGTAAAAACTTAACTAATAATGTTGCTAAAACAGTTGGTGACATGAGAACGCAAATAGCTAAGCAGAAAAAATATACTACAGAGCTTCAGCAATCCCAAGACCAAGCTGATTTTGCAATGAGGTCAAAGTTAAATGAACTAAGCTCCACTGGTAATCAAATATTAGATGAAAACATTTTATCTTTTTGGAATGAAAAGGTTGATGGTTATTTTAAGATAAAAAACTTAATGCAAGAAGGTCACATAACTAGACAAGAAGGTAATAGAGAACTTGCTAGAATATCATCTTTAGTGCCTAAGTTTTCTAAGCTAGTAAAATCCATAGGTGAAAACTCTGCTAATTTTAAAACTGACTTAGCAAATGGTAATGTTTCTTCAGTAGGCTCTATAGAAAATAAAAGAATATTAGATTTAGTTGGTAAAGGTGGAAACGTAGGTATAGTAGAAAAAAACGGAGAGTTATACTTGTTTACTCCTCAAGATGGAGAGAATGAGCCTGCAATGATAAACGGTAGCCAACTACTTGCTGATGAGGTTAATGGAACACCTATGTATCAGAAGAAACCTAACTTATCAGAACCAGGCACAGCAATATTTAATAAAGAAATTCAACCAGACAGTTTAGATGGTGAGTTTGTAGAATATATAGAAGTTAAAAAAGGTGATATAAATCCAGTTACTGGAGAGCCTATTACAAATCTAGAAGAAGGTAAAAAATATACTTACAAAACAATAACTGAAAAAAGAAAACCTGACGCTATAGCTAAACTTGTCAATAGTCCAGCTGTAGCAACAATGGTTGCTAATGATAATATGATGGCTAGGGTTTGGCAAGATGAAATACCTGATGAAGAAATTGAAAGAATTGCTATTGAAATGGGGTTTGATCCTTCTTTATATAAAGATGCTTGGCATGATTATGCTGAAGACATGTCTGAAGAACAAAGAGCAAAGTTAGATCAAGAGCAATCTGCCGTAATGAAACAGTATTTAGGAACTAAGTTTTATAATGACAACGCAACTATGGATAATACATTGAAGTTTGTTAAAGAAGAAGTTTATGATCCTAATGAACAAAATGATAAAGGAAATCCTTACTACATGGAGACAGTTGAAGATATTTATGACTTTGCTTCAAATCCAATAGATAATCAAAATATAATACTAAATACCACAATTGACAATAAAACGGTTAATGATGTTGTAGTGAACTCTGATGGCACTATAACTTTAAATCAACTTGATTATAGCTTAGAT
>CALKFR010000053.1 GCA_938084555.1 uncultured Flavobacteriaceae bacterium
AGTATTAAAAGTATCCTTAATCGTTGGCTTACTATTCCCATGACCTCTTAAATCCAGAACCAAAACATTAAATTCCTTTTTAAATGCTCTTATTTGCCTAAACCAAATAGAGCTACTACCCCCTGCACCATGAACAAAGCTGACCCACTTTGTGGTGTTTTCATTTAGATAAGTATAATGATTTAGCATAGTATTTAGTGCAAATATACTTTTATTTTCAAGGATTAAGAACCTTATGAATTACTTGTTTTCATTCTTTGGTTATAAATATTTAGCAAAACAAAAGCAATAAATGCTGGAACAACCCAGCCTAAACTTTGAGAAGAAAACGGAATCCATTCTATTATGGAGTCTAATAGGTGTTCTAGGTTTAAAGTCCCTAAAAAATCTGGAATACTAAACACTAATGTTGTTATTACTACCCCTTTGAACACATTAGAGGAGGCTAAACGCTTTGGAACTACGTTCAATAAAATCAATACAATAGTTATTGGATAAATAAACATTAGTGCTGGAATGGCTGCTTTAATTATAAAGCTTACTTCAAAATGACCTATAAGAATCCCCAAAACACAACTAACAAAAGCAGTAGCAACATAAGCTTTTTGGGAGCCTTTAAACATTTCTTTAATATAATCAGAAGTTCCTGTAACTATACCAACTGCTGTCGTAAAACAAGCCAGTGCAACCAAAATACTTAAAAAAGAAGTTCCAATAGCTCCAAGTGTTTGCGAACTTAAACTTGTTAAAACTTCTGTTCTTGTTCCATTTACAGGCAAAAGAGTGCTTAGTCTAGCTCCACTAAAAATTAAGCCTCCGTAAATTAGAATTAAGCCTAAACCTGCAATAAGAGCAGCTTGCGTAATAATGTTTTTTTTGTCATCATATGATTTGACTCCTCTGTTACCCAGTGAAATAACTATAACTGCACCAATTAAAACACCTCCTATAGCGTCAAATGTTTGATAACCCTCCAATATTCCACTTACAAAAGGAACATCATATATGTTTGATGTCATTATTGCTGGATGCCTTGTTATGGCAAATAGTATGATCGCTAACAGAATAACAACAATAATTGGAGTTAAAAATTTTCCAATTAAATCCAATAATTTAGAACGGTTTATCACAAAAATAAAAATCAACAAAAAGTAAACACTACTAGTAAGTAATGGGCTAGAGCCAAAAAAAGGTTGAATCGCCATCTCATGAGCAACTGAAGCAGTTCTAGGTGCGGGAAGTGTAACCGCAATTAAGTACATGATAATACAATACAGAGAGCTAAACCAGGGGGTAACCTTACTTGCTAGATCATACATGGTGCCTTGTACTTTTGCATGAGCTAATATTCCTAAAATAGGGATAAGAACGGCTGTAAGAATAAACCCAAAAAAAACAAACCACCATTGATCTCCTGAATTCATTCCCAAATAAGGAGGAAGAATAAGGTTTCCTGCTCCAAAAAAGAGGGCAAAAAGCGCAAATCCAGTAATCCAAATTTCTTGTTTTTTAGTCATTTTTATTGTTTTTTAGTCAAAAAAAAGCGAAAAAGGATCAAAAAATGATGAAAAATGATGAAAATCACTTAAAATGCACTTTTGATAAAATTAATCAAAAACATCTCTTCAAACGAACTTTTTTTTATTAAAAATATATCATATTAAACATGAAATAAATTCTATGTTAAGAAGGAAAGATACATATTTTTGTACTATGGAAAAATGGCTGTTGTTTAAAAATACTAAGATTTCATACACAGATTCTGGAAAAGGAGCTGTGGTGGTGTTATTACACGGGTTTTTGGAAAATAAGTACATGTGGAAAGATGTTATTCCTGTAATTTCTAAAAACAAAAGAGTACTTGCAATAGATTTATTAGGACATGGACAATCAGAATGTATTGGTTATATTCATTCTATGGAGTTAATGGCTGAAGTAGTCTTTGCTGTTTTAAAATCTTTGCGAATTCGAAAAATTACACTTATTGGTCATTCTATGGGCGGTTATGTTTCGTTAGCGTTATCAGAAAAAAATCCTGAAATGATTAGAGGATTGTGTTTATTAAATTCCACAGCAACCTCAGATGATACCTCAAGAAAAAGGTTAAGAGAAAGAGCTAACAAATTGGCCCAGGCTAATTTATCTAATATCGTAAGAATGTCTTTTATTAATTTATTTAGTGAAAAGAGTAAAGAGATATTTAATTCCGAGATTGAGCTTGCCTTGATCGCAGCTTTACAAACATCTTTACAAGGCTATAGTGCTTGTCAAGAAGGAATGAGAATACGACCAAGCAGGTTGAATGTTTTAAAAAATAATCATTTTAAAAAAATATTTATTCTCGGAGAAAAGGATCCTGTATTACCTGTAAAGAATGGGATAAACGAAGCCAAAGAAACAGAGTCTGAGGTAGTAATTTTGTTTGGAGGACATATGAGTCATATTGAAAACACTGATGCCTTAATAGCTGCCTTAAAAAAGTTTATTAATCAATGCTAAAATTAGAAATACAATAATTAATTTTCTGCAAGGGCATTCCATCCTTGTGCTTTTAATTCTAATTCTTGCCCGGCTCTAGTAACTAAATTTAATCCAGCTGATTGCTCCGTGATATGACCTATAATAGAAAGATGTGGATTCCCTTTAACTTTCTCAAAATCTGCTATAGGAACGGTAAATAACAACTCGTAGTCTTCACCTCCACTTAAAGCCACCATAGTGCTATCTATATCAAACTCTTCACAAGCAGAGATTACTTGAGGGTCTAGAGGAATTTTATCTTCATAAATTTTACATCCTACATCACTTTGTGAACATATGTGCATAATTTCAGAAGATAATCCATCTGAGATATCAATCATTGCTGTGGGTTGTACATCCATTTCTTTCAGAAGAGATGAAATGTCTTTTCTTGCCTCTGGCTTCAATTGACGCTCAATTAAATAGGTATAATTATCTAGATCTGGCTGATTATTAGGGTTTACCTTAAATACTTGTTTTTCTCTCTCTAAAACTTGTAATCCTAGATAAGCGGCACCCAAGTCACCAGTAACTACGATTAAATCTGTTTCTTTAGCTCCATTTCTATAAACTATCTCTTCTTTATTTGCTTTTCCAACAGCGGTCACAGAAATTAACATCCCTTTTGTAGATGAAGTAGTATCTCCTCCTATTAAATCAATCTGATAAGTTTCACATGCCAATTGAATTCCAGCATACAATTCTTCAATTGCTTCCAAGGGGAAACGATTGGAAACAGCAATTGAAACCGTAATTTGCTCTGCTGCTCCGTTCATTGCAAAAACATCTGAGAGGTTAACTCCCACAGCTTTATAACCCAGGTGCTTCAGAGGCATATAACTCAAATCAAAATGTACGCCTTCAATTAATAAATCTGTAGTTATTAGTGTTTGTTTTTCTGAGCTCTCCAATACAGCTGAGTCATCACCAACAGCTTTTACAGTTGTTTTGTGAGAAATCTTAAAATGTTTTGTAATGTGATTAATTAAGCCAAATTCTCCTAGTTGATCTATGGAAGTTCTTGATTGATTTTTATCTTCTAACATGATGCAAAGATATACACATCTGAAATATAAACCTCATTCTTTTTGGTTGTAATACAAAATACTAAATTCTATTTTGAATCTTTTACCTTTGATTATAAAATTTTGTGCCTCATGAAAAATAAAATACTCTTTTTTAATATTTTTGAGAAAGAGTTTTTACCAAACAGAATATTAATGATAAAGAATTCGTTATCCCTATAGAAAAAACACCTAAAGGATTGTATATTGTTGTTATTAACAATACTTTTTTTTAATAAACACAATTTTTTATTAAAGCCTAATTTGTAATGAAAAAAAAATTCATATTATTATTGTTATCAGTGTTAGCCTTCTCATGTGATCGGTCTGTAGTGCTAGAAATACCTCCTCCTCAAATCATTTCTGGTGATACTGGGATAGACTTGGTAGAAAACACTGGTGCAGGACAAACAGTTTATGTAATCGTGGCTACTGATAATATTGAAGTAACTGGCTATTCTTTAGGCGGTGCAGATGCTAGCTTGCTCTCGCTAAGTAATGACACTGTAAGTCTTGATGCTAACCCTGATTTTGAAATGAAATCTAGTTATAGTTTTGAGGTAACTGCAAACGATGCCATCGGTAATGTCAGCGAGATTAAGACCGTTACATTTTCAATTATTGACGTAGATGAAAACCCTCCATATGTCCTTGAATTTTGTGAAAATGGATTTGCGGGAAGTTACCCATGCAACAACTATGATTTAGTTGGTCATATAGATTTAACAACTCTTGGCGGAAATTCTGGCAATGATTGTTGGGGGTGGACAGATCCTGCTAGTGGCAAAGAATATGCTCTAATGGGGCTTAATTCTGGAACTTCTTTTATTGATATATCAGACTTAGAGTTTCCAAGAATTGTTGGATTTCTCCCAACACATACAACCAATAGTTCCTGGAGAGATATCAAAACCTATGGGAATTATGCGTTTATAGTTAGTGAAGCTTCTGGTCATGGAATGCAAGTTTTTGATCTTACTAAATTAGGAGAAATTGCTGCCGGTGCATCACCGGTAAATTTCATAGAGGATGCCCATTATGATGGTTTTGGCAGAGCACATAATGTTGTAATTAATGAGGCTCAAGGCTATGCTTATGCAGTTGGAACAAATACTTACAGTGGCGGACCACATTTTGTAGACATATCTAACCCCTTAAATCCAACAGCAGCTGGAGGGTATGGAGAAGATGCCTACTCTCATGATGCTCAAGTTGTAACCTATAATGGCCCTGATAATGATTATACAGGAAAAGAAATATTAATAGGTAGCAATCAAAATGAAGTTGTAATTGTAGATGTAACAGATAAGACTAACCCAACACAAATCTCAACCATTAACTACCCTAATATTGGATATACCCACCAAGGGTGGTTTACTGAAGATTTAACCTACTTTATCTTAGGTGATGAATTGGATGAGCGTAATTTTGGCGGAAATACAAAGAATATTGTATTTGATTTTACAGATTTAGATGCTCCCGTAATTCACATGAATTATTTTGGCCCTACTCTAGCGATAGACCACAATGGATATGTTAAAGGCACAGAGTACTACCTTGCTAATTATTCTGCTGGAATTCGAGTGGTAGACGTTACTAATATTAACAATGGAACCATGACAGAAACTGGATTTTTTGACACCTATCCGTCAAATGACAATGCTTCTTTTAATGGGGTGTGGAATGTATATCCATATTTCTCTAGTGGAAATATTATCATAAGTGATATTAATACTGGATTTTATATTGTTAGAAAAAGTAATTAATCCAATGAAAAAACTCCTGCTTTTTTTTACTATTCTAACAGGTTTAAGTTGTTCAAGTCCAGACAATGATATTAATTCAATTATTCCGATTTCTAAAGGTACTTTAGAACTATCCGATACTTATGGGGGATCAAAAAATGATGTTGCAAAATCTGTAATAGCAACTTCAGATGGTGGTTTTGCTGTTCTAGGCTTTACCCAAAGTATGGATGGAGATGTTTCCGGAAAGGATAGTGAAAATTATGATTTTTGGGTTCTCAAATTTAATTCAGAAGCACAATTAGAGTGGAATAAAACCTATGGAGGATCTGGAGACGACAGAGGAAGTAATCTAATTCAAACCTCAGATGGAGGATATGCATTAATAGGATATTCAGACAGTTCAGATGGGGATGTTTCAGTAAATAATGGTAATAGAGATTTTTGGGTCGTTAAAATTGATGCTTCAGGTGCTATACATTGGGAAAAATCTTTTGGGTATGCAGGAATAGACGAGGGTGTTTCAATACTTGAAACATCAGATAATCATTTTATACTTTCTGGAGTTTTAGATGTTACAGCTTCAGGAGGCGATGGAAATTTCGGAAGATACTCAACAATGCATGCAGGAGGTGATTATTGGTCAATTAAAATTAATTCTACAGGAGATCTTGTGTGGTCTCGTTTTTATGGAGGATCTTTTACTGATGCACCTACTGGAATTCTTGAGGATACAAACAATGATTTAATAACTGTAGGAGGATCTGACAGTAACGATGTTGATATTTCAAACAACAAAGGAACCTATGATTTTTGGGTAGTAAAATCTAATTCTAGTGGAAATATTATATGGGAAAAATCATATGGGGGTTCAGAGATTGATGAAGCAAGAGATGTAATTTCTACTGATAATGGAAATCATATTGTTGTTGGAGATACTAGAAGTGAAGAACAAGACGTATCTGTAAATAATGGAGCAGCAGACCTTTGGATTTTAAAAATTACTGACAATGGAGATATCCTATGGGAAAAATCATTGGGGGGGGCTAATTTTGACGTTGCGAGATCTATAAACTCAACTTTTGACAGTGGATTTATAATTGCAGGAAGCTCAAGAAGTTCTGATGGAAACGTAAATGAAAATAAGGGACAAAATGATGCATGGATAGTCAAAATAAGCAATGCTGGAGAACTCCTTTGGGAGAAAACGGTTGGTGGTACAGAAATCGATTTTGCCTACGATGCCGTTCAGTTATCAAATGGAACAATTATTGCGGTGGGTGAAACAAGTAGTTTTAATGGTGATATTGATGTTAATAAAGGGTTTACAGACCTTTTAATTATTAAAATAAATTAAAATGATGAAGAAAATATTAGTAATTGTTTGCCTCTCTTTTATGTTGAGTAATTGCAGTGAAGACAGGGACATTAGGCTAAACCCGGTTGCTATTACTCTTAACTTTAGCCATTCTTGGAATGGAACAGAAATTACAAATGCTGACTTTAATCAGTTAAAGTTTACTAATGAAAATGGCCAGGTTCTCAGTATAGAACGACTAAGGTATCTAATCTCTGAAGTCTCATTAACTCATGAAAGTGGCGAGATTACCATTCTAGATGATTATAATTTAGTAGATCTTGAAAATAACGAGAGCCAGTCTTTTAGAACTTCTGAGGGGGTTTTACCTGGAGATTATAGTTCCATTACTTTTAGATTTGGTTTTAAAGAAGAAGACAATTTGGATGGAGCTTACCAGGATTTAAATTCAGCTAGCTTTAATGTTCCTGAGTCGCTAGGAGGAGGCTATCATTTCATGCAATTTGATGGTAAATATATAAATACAAGCTCAACTGAGGCGCCCTTTTTATATCATGTGATTAGCGCAATAGATCCTACAAATGTTAATGATGCTATAGACACTTCTTATACCCTCAATATAGGGTCTGTGACTATAGGAAGCAATACAAGCATTAATATTCAAATGGATGTTTCAGAATGGTTTAAAAATCCAAATACTTGGGATTTAAATGAATATAATATAAATTTAATGGGAAATTATGAAGTTCAGCTTTTGATGAATCAAAACGGTTCTTCTGCGTTTGATGTAGTTTCCATTACTCAATAAAATGAATAAAAAGTATCTTCTTTTACCTTTTTTAATCTTGTTTGTTGTGTCTTGTTCAAATCAAGGCATAGATTCAGAAGAAGAATACACCCCAGTTCCTTTTTCACTTGAAATCCCCGAAATTTTTCAACAAAAATTGATAGCTCCGTTAATCCCAAACAATAATCCATTAACTGAAGAAGGTGTTGCTCTTGGGAAAAAATTATTTTTTGACAAAAAACTTTCTGGAAATAATACTCAATCTTGTGCAAGTTGCCATAAACCCCAAAATTCATTTACAGACGACACTCGTTTTAGTGATGGAATAGATGGTGTGTTTGGGCTTCGAAACTCAATGCCTCTTCTTAATTTAGCTTGGAATTTTGATGATAAGTTTGCTTGGGATGGAAAAGAACTTGGGCTAGAAAGACAAGCTTTAGAACCAATAGTAAACCCCATTGAAATGCATAGTAATTGGGAAACTGTTGT
>CALKFR010000054.1 GCA_938084555.1 uncultured Flavobacteriaceae bacterium
AATACATTCACCTATACTTTTAATCAAGTAGGATCTACTGATTATGTTTGTGATCCTCATGCAGGTAATATGAACGGAACGGTTACAGTTACTTCAACTGCTGGAATTTCAGAAAACAAATTATTAAGTTTTGATATGTATCCGAATCCAGTATCAGATATGTTAACTGTTCAATTGCCAATAGGCACTGAAAAAGCAGAGGTAAGTATTTTTGACTATACTGGAAGATTGGTATCGTTAAAAACCATCTCATCTAATGACGCCACTATAGATATACAAAGTATTTCTAAGGGAATTTATATGATTAGAGTGGCCACCAATACCAAGATTGGGGTACAAAGATTTATAAAAAAATAATATTTCATAAATAAATTAAAAAACCGGTTGTGAAAACAAGCGGTTTTTTTTATACCTTTTTTAAGGTTAATTTTGTATAAAATAGTCCATTAACTAATAAGTATGAATTATATACTCTTTGATAGTGATGTGAGAAACTCATTGCTTCCGTTCACCTACACAAGACCCGTAGCAGACATTCGTATTGGAATTTTAACCATTCGTGAAAAATGGGAATTTTTTTTAGGCTTTACAACTACAACAATCACTGAAGAATATTTGGAAGATAAATATCCTATGGTGGAGTTGGAAAATAATATATTAATTAATGCTTCTTTTTTACCAACCCAAAATTTGGTAAACCAGATAAGGAAACTATCAAAAAATCAAGCAATTTTTCAAGATGATCAAATAATTGCCTTTTTTACATCTGATACTCAAGAAAATGTAGATTTTGATTCCTATGAACAAATAGAGTTTCTAGATGACCTTATCCAGATAAAACAAACCACGGATATTTTTTTGTTAAATGATAAAGCAATTCAAGCAGACTTTAATTTAATTACGAAAGGAAGAGTATCAGAACCAATTCCTGAAGGTGTTCATGTAGTTGATAAAGAAAATATTTTCATCGAAAAAGGAGCTTCAATTACATTTTCTTCATTAAATGCCTCTAAGGGGCCAATATATATTGGAAAGGATTCAGAAATCATGGAAGGCTCTCTAGTTAGAGGTCCTTTTGCTTTAGGTGAGAATTCTATTCTTAAAATGGGTGCTAAAGTATATGGAGCAACAACTCTTGGACCTTATTGTAAAGTAGGTGGAGAGATAAATAATTCTGTGTTATTTGGTTATTCAAGTAAAGGGCATGAAGGCTTTTTGGGTAACTCTGTTCTTGGTGAATGGTGTAATATTGGTGCAGATTCCAATACATCCAATTTAAAAAATAATTATGCAGAGGTAAAATTATGGAATTATGATGATGAAAGGTTTATAAATACAGGTCTTCAATTTTGTGGTTTAATTATGGGTGATCACTCAAAATGTGGAATTAATACTATGTTTAATACAGGGACAGTAATTGGAGTTAGTGCCAATATCTTTGGTGCTGGATTCCCTAGAAATTTTATTCCTTCTTTTAGTTGGGGTGGTGTTGCTGGCTTTACTACTTATCATATGAATAAAGTGATTGAAGTTGCCAAGGTAGTTATGAAACGTAGAGCGTTAGAGTTATCTCAACTAGATAAAAACATATTACAACATGTTTTTGAGACTACTTCTAAGTTTAGAACTAAATAACTTTTAAACACATAATTATAAATTATCTTCAACGATAATACTCATTTGCTATATACTTCTATTTTAATAACCTTTTAATTTTTATTCTATAATAAATATAATGGCATAACAATTGATTTTTATTTTATAAATAATAGTATAATTTATGTGTATAGTATTGTTTTTCAGTTGTTTATAAATTAATATGAAAATAGTATTGGATTTTTACTAAAGAATTCAATGTCATAATGACAGATAAAAGACCTATGAGTAAATCAAAAATAGTAACATTAGACAGTTTGTCTCTATCAAACATCTTAAACGAAGATTCAGAATTAATTCCATTGATGACTCCTGAAGACGAGGAGATTATTAATAGTGAGGATATTCCTGAAGTCTTATCTATTTTACCATTAAGAAATACAGTTCTGTTTCCTGGTGTAGTAATCCCTATTACAGCTGGTAGAGATAAATCTATCCAGTTAATTAATGATGCGAATAAAAGGGATAAAATTATAGGTGTTGTAGCTCAAAGAGATGAAGATATTGAAGATCCAACTTATGATGACATTTATAAAACTGGAGTAGTTGCTCAAATTTTAAGAGTATTAAAAATGCCTGATGGAAATACTACAGTTATTATTCAAGGAAAAAAACGTTTTGAAATTGATGAGCTTATTCAGCAAGAACCTTATTTAAAAGCTAGAGTTAGAGAGGCGATTGAAGATAAAAATATTGACGATCCGAAAGAATTCAGTGCAATTATAGATTCAGTTAAAGATCAAGCTTTGGAAGTTATCAAAGAAAATCCAATGTTACCCTCTGAAGCTTCTTTTGCAATAAAAAATATTCAAAGTAATTCATTTTTAGTGAATTTTATCTCTTCTAATATGGAGTTAGCTGTTATGCAAAAGCAGGTTATTTTAGAAAAAGATAATTTAAAAGAGCGAGCATTATTAACTCTAAAGAATCTCAATAAAGAATTGCAAAAATTGAAATTACGAAATGATATTCAATCCAAAACTCGATCAGATCTTGATCAGCAACAAAGAGAATATTATTTAAATCAGCAATTAAAAACAATTCAAGAAGAACTAGGAGGGGTTAATAATGATGCTGAGTTAGATGAAATGCGATCAAAATCTAAATCTAAGAAATGGTCTAAAGAAGTAGGAGATACTTTCGATAAAGAATTAGCCAGACTTCGTAGAATGAATCCTCAAATGGCTGAATACGGAGTTCAACGAAATTATCTAGAGTTGATGTTAGAATTACCATGGGGGGTGTTTTCTAATGACAAATTTAATTTAAAGGAAGCACAGGAAATTTTAGATAGAGACCACTTTGGACTAGAAAAAGTTAAAGAACGTATCATTGAGCATTTGGCAGTTTTAAAATTGAGAGGTGATATGAAATCTCCAATTATTTGTTTGTATGGTCCTCCTGGTGTTGGAAAAACATCGTTAGGGAAGTCTGTCGCAGAATCTTTGGGTAGAAAATATATTAGAATGTCTTTAGGTGGATTAAGAGATGAAGCTGAAATAAGAGGACATAGAAAAACATATATAGGTGCAATGCCAGGACGTTTAATTCATAATTTAAAAAAGGCAGGGACTTCAAATCCTGTTTTTGTATTGGATGAAATAGATAAATTAGGTCAAAGTCATCAAGGAGATCCATCTTCAGCGATGTTAGAAGTTTTAGATCCAGAACAAAATACAGCATTCTATGATAAT
Source organism: uncultured Flavobacteriaceae bacterium (assembly GCA_938084555.1). Lineage (GTDB taxonomy): Bacteria > Bacteroidota > Bacteroidia > Flavobacteriales > Flavobacteriaceae > Polaribacter. Next base: position 3,351 of record CALKFR010000054.1, read on the forward strand.
TATTTAGAGGTTGGTTATGATTTATCAAAAGTTTTATTTATTGCAACAGCTAATAATATAGGACAGATTCCGTGGGCTCTTAGAGACAGAATGGAAATCATAAATGTTACGGGGTATACTATTGAGGAAAAAGTAGAAATCGCTAAAAGACATTTATTGCCAAAACAGGTTAAAGAACATGGGTTGTCTTCTGATGATATTAAAATAGGAAAGGTTCAACTCGAAAAAATTATAGAGGGATACACTAGAGAATCTGGAGTTCGTGGTTTGGAAAAACAAATTGCTAAAGTGGTTCGTTATGCTGCCAAATCTATAGCCTTGGAAGAAACCTATACTACTACTATTACCAATAAAGACATTGTAAGTATTCTTGGAGCTCCCAAATTACAACGTGATAAATATGAAAATAATGAAGTTGCCGGAGTAGTTACTGGGTTGGCTTGGACCAGTGTTGGAGGGGATATTTTATTTATAGAGTCTATATTATCTAAGGGGAAAGGCACGCTAACTATTACTGGAAATTTAGGAAAGGTAATGAAAGAATCTGCAACTATTGCTATGGAATATATTAAAGCAAATGCAGATAATTTTGGTATTGATTCAGAGCTAATAGAAAAGTATAACGTTCATATTCATGTACCTGAGGGAGCAACACCTAAAGATGGGCCAAGTGCTGGAATTACAATGTTAACCTCACTAGTATCAGTATTTACACAAAGAAAAGTAAAAAATAAATTAGCCATGACTGGTGAAATTACGCTTCGTGGTAAAGTACTTCCGGTTGGAGGAATTAAAGAAAAAATTCTTGCTGCAAAGAGAGCGAATATTAAAGAAATTATACTGTGTAAAGAAAATGAAAAAGACATTATAGACATTAAAAAAAGCTATCTAAAGGGATTGAAATTTCATTATGTAACCGATATGCATGAGGTTATTGATTTTGCTTTAATGAAGCAAAAAGTTAAGAATGCTAAGAAGTTAGTAAAATAAAGAAAAGCCACTCTATGAGTGGCTTTTCTATTTAATATATATGTTTTTTAATTTAATAATTGTTTGTAAAGTTGAAATGTATCTTCTGCAGTATCGTTAATATGATATACTTTTTTCATACGTTTCTTTGCATTGCTTCCCATTTCAATTCTCAATTTATCATTATTCACCAAACTAGAAATCGCACTCCCAACAGCTGATGGATTTTTAGTAGGAGTAATAATACCACAGCTTTTATCTATTAGTTCGGTACAACCACCTGCATCGGTCATTATAATAGGTTTACCTACAGACATAGCTTCACTAATTGCTCTTCCAAACCCTTCACTTAATGAGGTCTGTACATAAATATCACTTCCCTTAATTAGTGAAACAGCATCAGTTCTTAGACCAAGAATATGAATATTATTCTTAATAGGGCTTTCGTTTTTGAATTTTTCTAAATTCTTATTTTCAGTAAACTTTCCAATAATTATATAATGAACTTCTTTTTTTGTAGACAAGAATTTAGAAGATTTTATGAAGTCAGTAATTCTTTTATTTTTGGTATTTGTTCCTGCTAAAGTAACAACTATAGAATTTTTTGAAATTCCCATAGAATAATAATCAAAAGGAGTTACACTTTCAAACCAATTTGGATCATAACCTTTGTATATTTTAATTGCCTTATTCTTGTTTTTTTTGAATAGTTGTTTTTTAACATGATCAAAAACATAAATGCTATTGCAGATTATTTTGTCAACTCTAGGGTTTAAGTAAGTTAAGTATGAGCTTAAATCATGCCAATACAAACTTGCGGATCCAAAATAGGTAATTAGTTTTACCTTTTCTTTCTTAACTGCAAGCACACAATTCCTTAAAGATTTACCATCTAAGACATGAAGAATATCAATATTTTCGTTAACAATTATATTTTTTACATCATGTATATAGTGTTTGTCTATGGTTGCTTTAGGAAAGGTATTGGAATTATTTATTCCTTTTTTATCAAAAAAATCTTTAACTTTAGTATCGTAAAAACCAATGACTTTAATATTAATCCCTTTGTTTTGTAATAGACAAATCATTTCAATCTGAGCTCTATAAACACTGAAAGGACCTTTGCAATTTATAGTTACTAATACATTCATTATTTATTACAATTTTATCTTTTGATAGGCTAAATCTTTTTGGATGCTTATTATTTAAACACTTTTTTTGATTCCTCCCAATATACATCGATTTCTGATAATGTCATTTCAGATAATTTTTTTCCTTCTTTTTTTGTAGCTTTTTCTAAATACTGAAAACGATTGATAAATTTTTTATTTGTTTTTTCAAGAGCATTTTCTGGATTTACACCTATAAATCGAGCAAAATTTATCATAGAAAACAATACGTCACCAAACTCTGATTCTATAGAATTTTTGGATCCTTTATTAATTTCTTCATTTAATTCTGAGATTTCTTCTTGAACTTTTTCCCAAACTTGGAAGGGCTCCTCCCAATCAAAACCTACTCCAGGGTGCCTT
>CALKFR010000055.1 GCA_938084555.1 uncultured Flavobacteriaceae bacterium
TATAATCTCTTTTAATTCAGAAATATTAACGCGTTGTTGCTTCATTGTATCTCTGTGACGTATAGTTACTGTATTATTTTCTAAAGTCTCATGATCTACAGTAATACAAAAAGGTGTACCAGCAGCATCTTGCCTTCTATAGCGTTTACCAACGGCATCTTTCTCATCATAAAAAACATTAAAATCCCATTTTAAATCTTCTATAATTTTACGAGCCACCTCTGGCAATCCATCTTTTTTTAATAAAGGAAATATAGCGGCTTTAGTAGGTGCTAACACCGCAGGAAGTTTTAATACAGTTCTGGTTGTATTGTTCTCTAATTCTTCTTCAACTAGTGAATTGGAAAATACCGCCAAAAACATTCTATCTAATCCAATAGAGGTTTCTACCACATATGGGGTATAGCTTGAATTGTCTTCATGATCAAAATATTGTAATTTTTTTCCTGAATATTCTTCATGAGCTTTCAAATCAAAATCTGTTCTTGAATGAATTCCTTCCAATTCTTTAAACCCAAATGGGAAGTTAAATTCAATATCTGAGGCAGCATCTGCATAATGAGCTAATTTGTCATGGTCATGAAATCGATAATTATCATCACCCATCCCTAATGATTTATGCCATTTTAAACGCGTCTGTTTCCAATGTTCATACCATTCTTTCTGAGTACCTGGTTTTACAAAAAACTGCATTTCCATTTGTTCAAACTCACGCATTCTAAAAATAAATTGTCTAGCAACAATTTCATTTCTAAATGCCTTTCCTGTTTGAGCAATTCCAAACGGGATTTTCATTCTTCCTGTTTTTTGAACATTTAAAAAATTAACAAAAATTCCTTGAGCCGTTTCTGGACGCAAATATACTTTCATAGAACTCTCTGCAGATGCACCCAACTGAGTCCCAAACATTAAGTTAAATTGTTTTACGTCTGTCCAATTTTTTGAACCTGTTAAAGGATCTGATATTTCTAATTCTTCTATTAGAGCTTTTACATCTTTTAAATCTTCTTTTTCTAAAGAAGCTCCCATTCTTGAGAGGATTGTTTTTATTTTTTCTTGATACCCAACAACTCTTCCGTTAGTAGATAAAAACTCTTTTTTATTAAAAGCATCCCCAAAGCGTTTTGAAGCTTTAGCTACTTCTTTATTAATTTTTCCTTCAATTTTAGCACAGTAATCTTCAATTAAGACGTCTGCTCTGTATCTTTTTTTAGAATCTTTATTATCTATTAAAGGATCATTAAAAGCATCTACATGACCCGAAGCTTTCCATGTGGTTGGATGCATTAATATAGAGGCGTCTAAACCCACTATATTTTGATGCATTTGCACCATAGATTTCCACCAATAATCTCTTATATTCTTTTTTAATTCTACTCCATTTTGAGCATAATCATATACCGCACTTAAGCCATCATAAATTTCGCTAGATTGAAAAATATAACCGTATTCTTTTGCGTGTGATAAAACATTTTTAAACTGATCTTCTTTTTGTGCCATAATCTTTGCAAAGATAAGGGAATAATGAAGTTTTTCAAGAAAAATCAATGCTACTTTACATATTTCAAATACAGAATTCTTGTTTTTTAGTATCTTCACAGAAAACGCTAAGAAAATGAAAGGATTACAAAATCTTTTTAATCTCTTCTATCCGAATGTATGTGTTTGTTGTGATCAATATTTGTTGGACCAAGAAAAAATAGTTTGTATAGAATGTAGATTAGATTTACCCTTTATTAATAATAGTGATATTTCATCTAACCCATTAACACAAACTTTAGAGGGGCGAGTTTTTCTTGAAAAGGGGGCTTCTTTTTTATATTACCATCCTCAAGGAAAAGTAAAAAAACTTATTCATCAATTAAAATATAAAAATAATCAAAAAGTGGGCGTCTTTTTAGGCGAATGGTTTGGTGAAAAATTACTAGAAACCAATAAGTTTAGTGATATAGATTTTATTATTCCTGTTCCACTTCACGAAAGTAAGTTGAAATTACGAGGTTATAATCAGTTAACCAAGTTTGGAAAAAGTTTAAGTTCTATTTTAAAAATTGAATATTTAGAAGGGGTTTTGATTAGGAATTCTATGACAAAAACACAAACTTTTAAAAAAAGAGTAGATCGATTTAAAAATCTTATAAATAATTTTAGCATAATAAATACCGATATTCTTATAAATAAACATGTACTTCTAATAGACGATGTGGTAACTACAGGTGCAACACTTGAAGCATGCAGTATTGAATTATTAAAGGTAGAAAATGTGAAAATTAGTATAGTGACTATAGCTTTGACTGAATAAAAATTAACAATTTTCTGACATTTGATTCCAAAAAATATATTGTTTATTTGTAATAAATTAATTGAGTTGAGAAAAACACAGTATTTATTTTTAATCTTTCTAGTTTTATCTTTTTCGCAATGTGCAAAGAAAGGAAGACCTGATGGAGGTCCAAAGGATGAAGATGCCCCTTTATTTGTAACTGCTAACCCTCCTTACGAAACCATTAATTTTAACAAAAAAGAAATTAACATCTATTTTAATGAATATATAAAATTAAAAGACCTTAATAAACAGCTTATTATTTCTCCTCCTTTAAATCCTGAAAATCCTTCACTCATTTCACCCCAAGGAACCCCCAGTAAGTTCATTAATATTAAAATTTTAGATACGTTAAAAGAAAACTCAACCTATATTTTTGATTTTGGAAATAGCGTTCAAGACAATAATGAATCGAATATTCTTGAGCGTTTTAAATATGTGTTTTCTACTGGAAACTATATTGATTCACTAAGCTTGTCTGGGAATGCAAAAAACTCCTTTTCATCTGAAAATGTTGAAGATATAAAGCTATTATTATATAGATTAGATAGCTCCTATACAGACTCTGCAGTTTATAAAAGAAAGCCAGATTATGTAACAAGTTCTTTAGATTCCTCAAACTATCAATTTACTAATCTAAGAAAAGGCAACTACCTATTGGTTGCTTTGAAAGATTTGAGGAGTGATTATATTTTTAATCCTGAAACTGATAAAATTGGTTTTTTAAATGACACCATTACCTTACCTAGAGATAGTATTATCAATAATGCCATTTCAATTTTCAAAGAAGAGTTACCCTATGTTTTTAGACGTGGAAAGGAAATAAGAAAAGGGCAATTAATTTTTGGATTTAAGGGTAAACCAAGAAATCTTAAGATAGAAACTTTATCTACTGTCCCAGATAACTTTCAAACAATCATTTTCCCTGAAAAAGGAAAAGACACTTTAAACTTATGGCATTCACTTATAGAAAAAGACTCTTTAATTTTTAAAATTAGTAGCAATACTGTCTCTGATACTGTAACAATTAAATTGAGAAAGAAAGAATTAGATTCACTCAAAGTAACAGATAATACTGGAGGTGTGTTAAATTTAAAAGACACTTTATTTTTTGTTACTAACAACCCTATTATAAAGATAGATACTTCCAGAATCAATTTTAAATATACAGACAGTATTAATTTTCCTTATAAGGCATTTATCTCAAAAAAAGAAAGTAAGATTGGCTTTCTTTTTGAAAAAAAATATAAAAAATCATACAAAATTAACCTATATCCAAATGCGTTAACTGATATTTTTAATACAACTAATGATACTATTAGTTCACTGTTTAGAACTCGAGGAACAGAAGATTATGGTGAAATATTATTAACGGTTCAAAATCCTAAAAAAATACCTGTCATTATACAACTAACTGATATTAATGATGCCACAATTGTTCAAGAAACTTCTTCTGAAAATAAAAAAATTTCATTTAACTTTTTAATACCTAAAAAATATAAAATCAGGATCATCTACGATTCAAACCAAAATGGGAAATGGGATACTGGAAGTTATCTAGAAAAAAAGCAACCTGAACATGTAGAATATTTTCCTGAGATACAAGAGCTAAGAGCTAATTGGCAATTACCTATTGTTTTAAATATCAAAGAATTTTAGAAGTTACTGTAAAAAATAACTTAATGAATTAAACTAGTTTTTTAAGTGACATAATAACTCCTAGATGAAGAGATTCATGAAAATTGTTAAAAACAATAGCTTTTTCCATAGAATCAATTACAAAACCAGTACTTGTTTTATAGGCAGAATATTCTTTAAAAACCCCTGCATAAAAATCTTCTTCTAGAGTACCTGGTAATCCCTGAAATAATTCTAAAACCTCATCAAAAGCTTGTTGAGAGAATTTACTAGATGGTTTTGTTCCTTTTTGATAAACAGCAATTAATTCATCTGAAACGAGACAGTCATTGTTAGAAAGCTTATAATGCAGTAATTGTTGGGTAACAACTAAATGAGCTATATTCCAAGCAATATTATTGTTAAAACCTTCTGGAATAATATGCAGTTGATCTAAACTTAATCCTTTTATATAATGTAAAACTATCGCTCTTGTTTTTGTTAAAATATCGAATTGTACCTTCATTTTTTTGATGTAATTTTATCAAAGATAATTTTTATAAATGAAGAAAGTATATTTTTTACAAACTTGTGACACCTGCCGAAGAATTTTAAAAGAATTAAATTTAGTTGGTTTTGAAAAACAAGAAATTAAAAGTAACCCTATAACAGTATCTCAACTAGAAGAAATGTATTCGTTATCGAACAGCTATGAAGCTCTTTTTAATAAACGGGCAAAAAAATATAAAGAAATGGGGTTAAAACATGAAATGATTAATGAAATAGAATACCGTCAATATATTTTGGATGAATATACTTTTTTAAAACGCCCTGTATTTATTATAGGTGAACAAATATTTATTGGAAATAGTAAAAAAGAAATTGAGCGATTGAAAACAAAACTAATTCACTAGCTCTAAGTAGGTCTTTAATCTCAATAAAGAGTTTTCTCTAATATCTTGCCAAAATAAATTTATATCTCCTGAATGATAATTCTTTATTATAGACATAAATAGTCGCATTGAAAACTTTGGATTACTAGACCAGACCAATCCGTCGGTGATTTCAACTTTAAGTGCTTTTTCATATATTTTTTTGTTGGTATATAAAAATCCCTTGTGCTCCTCTAAAGTTGTTGATTTTGCATTGTCCCAAGTAACCGGATTACTAGTGACACCTCCCTTGTACCAATTTTTATTCAGTTTGGGATAATGCCCCTTTTTAAATGTATTCCAAGAAACAAAGCCCCCAATTTGATCGGGTTTTGTCATGGGTTGAATAGAATTAAATTGATCTGGCTGTATTCTCATTCCGGGAATATATGCTGCAACTAGTTTTTTCTGTAATTCTTTTCCATCAAAAAAATCGGCTAGTAATCTTGAAGTATGCGTAGAACCTTGACTATGGCTCAATATAAAAATTGGTCTCCCATTATTATATTTTTTTAAATATACCTCAAAAGATTTTTTTACATCTTGATAGGCTAATTCTAAAGCTTCTTTTCCTCCTTTATTAAACATTTTATAAGACCTAATATGTGCTTGTCTATAATAAGGGGTATAAACTTTACCTGAAATGGCTAATGCAGAGGCTTGCATTAAAACTGCCTTTTCTAAAACTTTTTTATTTTGAATTAGATCATCTATAGGCACATTCCATCTGAGATCTTCTTTGTCTAGATTTAAAGTTGGATATACATAAAAAACATCTGCTTGAAGAGTATCCAGTGCATTAGAAGCATAGTTTTGAAATTCTGGTGAATATTTAGATGGAAGAACTGCCCATGAGGAACTGAGATTATAATCTGGACTTTCAGGTGAATTTTCTAATTTAAAATTCTGAGTTTCATATGTAGATTTACAACTTAACAAAAAAACAAGCAATACTATAAATGAAAGTCTAAACTTCATCTTATTTCTTTTTGTATTCTTCATACGATTTTTCTTCAACTAAATCTGATCCTGTGAAGATGTTAATTTCCTTTTTAACATCAGAACGGTCATCATTAACATAATAAACTGCTCGTGCTAAATCTATAAAAGTTTGTCCGAAATCATTAGCTCTTTCACACTCTCTTATATCATCTTCAATTTTCCACAACTTTTTGTTCACTTCCAATAAGTTTTTGTGAAGAGCTTTTAATTGATTAAGGTCTTTACAAGTATCGTAAATATGCTCAACATCTGGAGTTAATGTAGTATACTCATGTTGAATATTAATTATTTTATTAGCATCTTTAATTTTAGAAAGTTTAATTTCTAAAATAGTATACTTATCAATAATTTCTCCGTTAGAAACTTCTATTTTCATGTTTTGTACCAATTTATGAGCTGTATATTAAGAAAAATTTGAGTTTATAAAAATTTACGTTCTACAATAGACATAAAGCGCTGTTCAATTTCTTCATTATCTGCCCAGTTATAATCTGGTTTTACCATTTTATTAATGAATTTTTTTGCTTCTTTTTCAGTTTTAAATGAATTTAATTGAGAAACAACTCGGTTAAAATCTTCTTGACTTCCACCAAATAAATTTTTCACAAAAGCAATACGATCATTCAATCCAATTTGGATATCATTTCGTATCTTATCATTTAATGATTTTTTAGGAGCATTTTCAAATAAATCGGCAACTACATCAGCAGCTATTGTATCTTTTAATTCATCTTCAAGAGTGAGCATAGTTTCTTCCTCACTAACCTCAACAGTCTCAGGCTCATGTTCAATAAGTTCGCCTGTAGTTTCGTCTGACTGAGAAAATAAATCATCAACTTCTTCTTGAGCATCAGAGATATTTGAGGTGTCTTCTATTGTTAATTCTATACCCTCATTAACAAACTCTTCCTCAACAGTCTCAATAACTTCATCTTCAGATTCTGTTAATTGTTGATCTTCGGGTTGTTCTTGATCATTTACTTGAGTTTCTTTATTAGACTTTTTTTCAGCTTTCTCAACTAAATCTAGAAGCTCGTCTTTTGTATATTCTGGGTTTGGAGTATTTTTTAAATATTCCTCTACATAAGCTAACACGGATAATTTCTCATAAACTTCATGCGCTTTTGTTTTCAAAGCAAAAACATCTTCTTTGTTTTTCATTTGTAAAATACTGTGAGCTAAACTAGTGAGATCTGCTGCAAGTTTTTTGTGCATAAGTTGTATTGTTTAATTATTTTTTAATCTCATTTCTTAATAAATTTGCCTAAATTCACACCGAATAAGAACAAATCATTCTGACGCCTTAAAACTACAAAATGTTTCTTGAAAATACAGTAAATCACACAGAACAATTTGGTTGGATTGAAGTTATTTGTGGATCAATGTTTTCTGGAAAAACTGAAGAGCTCATAAGAAGACTAAAAAGAGCTCAATTTGCTAAACAACGAATTGAAATTTTTAAACCGATTGTTGACACAAGATATGATAATGAAATGGTTGTTTCTCACGATGCGAATGAAATTCGCTCAACTCCAGTACCTGTGGCCTCAAATATTAGATTATTAGCCAATGATGTTGATGTTATCGGTATCGATGAAGCTCAATTTTTTGATGATGAAATTGTAGCAGTTTGTAATGATTTAGCAAACCGAGGAATTCGTGTAATAGTTGCAGGACTAGATATGGATTTTAAAGGAAATCCTTTTGGACCCATGCCTGCTTTAATGGCTACAGCAGAGTATGTTACAAAAGTTCATGCAGTTTGTACTAAAACTGGAAACCTTGCCAACTATAGTTTTAGAAAAACAACAAATGAAGATATCGTCTTTTTAGGAGAAACTCAAGAATATGAACCTTTAAGCAGAGCCGCATACTACAAAGCACTTCTTTCTCAAAGAGAAGAAATTAAGAAAGAAAAAAATTCTAAAAATTAGTTCTGACTAATACTATGAATAATCACGTATCCGTTCTTGAAATTAGTGGAAATGCACTTGAGCATAATCTTCAATACTTTAAAAATAGACTTCATCAAAAAACAAAGATATTGGCAGTTGTAAAAGCTTTTGGTTATGGAAGCGATGCTAATAAAGTAGCTTATTTCTTAAAAGATAAAGTGGATTATTTTGCTGTTGCTTATGCACATGAAGGAACTTCTTTGCGAAAAACCAAGATAACAACTCCTATTTTAGTATTGCATCCACAAATTCAAAATTTTGAAGAAATTACAAGAAATCAACTTGAACCTAGCATCTACAATTTAAAAACATTAAACGCATTTTTAACACATGCTCAAGAAAAAGGAATTAATTCTTACCCCATTCATTTAAAATTTAACACAGGCTTAAATAGACTCGGTTTTTCAAAAGACAATATCCCTAAAATTATGGAGATTATTTGTAGCACTAAACATGTGAAAATTAAATCTATTTTATCACACTTAGCTGCAAGTGAAGATAATAATGAACGAGATTTTACTTTAAATCAACTTCAAAATTTTAAAGAAATCATTAATCAAATTTATGATTATTTAGATTATACACCAATGGCACATACATTAAACACATCAGGTGTGATCAACTATCCAGAGGCTCAATTTGATATGGTTAGAATTGGAATTGGCTTGTATGGTTTTGGAAATAACAAGAAAGAAACTTCTCAATTAAAAAATTCACATATTTTAAAATCTATTATTTCACAGATTCATATTGTAAAAAAAGGTGAAACCGTAGGATACAATAGAGCTTTCAAAGCTTTTAAAAATACTACAATTGCTACAATTCCAATTGGACATGCAGATGGATTATCTAGAAGATTAGGTAAGGGAAAGGGGCATATAACAATTCATAATCAAAGAGCCCCAATTATTGGTAATGTTTGTATGGACATGATTATGGTTGACATTACCAACATTAAGTGTACAGAGGGAGATCATGTTTTTATTTTTAAAACACAAGAAGACATCTTAACCATCTCTTCAATATCTGAAACAATATCTTATGAAATATTAACGCTTATCTCTCAACGAATAAAAAGAATATTAATTTGTTGATGTTAGTATACTTAAGTTCTTGAATTTTTATCTCAAAAATTTCATTACCAACTCATAAAATAACTCAGGAGACTCAGCATGTAACCAATGCCCTACATTCGGAATTTTATCAATAGAGGAATTTGGGAAATGTAATTTAATTAAAGCATGGTCATCGTTTAATATGTAGCCTGAATTACCGGCAGAAATAAATAAAACTTTTCCTTCAAACAATGCATGAACAGGAAGTGCTTTTCCTACCTCATGATTATTCTCTGTGAGTGATGTTAAATTAAATCTATAGTCTAATACTCCTTTCTCTTTCCAATACACATTTTTTAATAAAAAAGAACGAACTCCAGGATTAGGTATTATTTCAGCAATTTTTTCATCTACCAGTTTTCTGGTATTGTGTATTTTAAAATCCACTGAATTTAATGCTTTTAAAATCTCATTATGGTGAGGTGGGTAATACTTTGGTGAAATATCTGCTATGATTAGCTTATCAACAAGATTTGGAAATTTTACAGCAAATAGCATGGCAGTTTTTCCTCCCATAGAATGTCCTAATACTATAATTTTATCAAGCTTGTAATGGTTTACATATGCAAATAAATCGTCTGCTAAATGATCATAATTAAAATCATCTTGATGAAAACTTCTTCCATGATTGCGCTGATCAATTAAATGGATTTGAAAATTTTCAGCAAACTTTTTCCCTAAAGTCTTCCAGTTATCACTCATCCCAAAATACCCATGAAGAATAAGAATAGGAGTTCCTTTACCACTAATTTTAGAATGTAATATTTGCATGTTACAAAAGTCTATGTAAGTACATATTTACTACGTTTTGAAGGCCTAGGTACAAACTCTCAGAAATCAAAGCATGTCCTATGGAAACCTCAGCTAAATTTGGAATATTCTGTTTAAAAAAGGCTATGTTATTTAAACTTAAATCATGTCCTGCATTAATTCCTAAGCCTAATTCATGGGCCAAATTGGCTGCATCTGTATAGGGTTTTATTGCTTGTTTATTCCCTTTTTCGTAGGCATTAGCAAAATGTTCTGTATATAACTCAATTCTATCTGTTTCTGTTTTAGCCGCGGCTTCAATTAATTTAAGATCTGTATCTATAAATATAGAGGTTCTAATTCCTGCATTTTTGAACTCACTAATTACTTCCTTTAGGTATGATTGATGAGTTATAGTATCCCAACCTGCATTTGAAGTAATTTGATTGATATCATCTGGAACTAATGTTACTTGTGTTGGTTTAACTTTCAAGACTAAATCCACAAATTTTGAAATAGGGTTTCCCTCAATATTATATTCTGAAGTAACTATAGATTTAAGGTCCAATGCATCCTGATAGCGAATATGCCTTTCATCTGGTCTCGGGTGTATTGTGATTCCTTGAGCACCAAATTCTTGAATATCTTTAGCAACTTTTAATAGATTTGGAACATCTCCGCCTCTTGAATTACGCAATGTTGCAATTTTATTAATATTTACACTTAACTTTGTCATAGGTTTCAAATAAAAACACAAAAGTACATCATTAAATGATTTTAAACTATCTTCGTATAGCGTGAATATAAAAGAATACATACTAGACGATTTAGAAGTTTTAACTCCAGAAAGTTTGGTGAAAAAAGCTCAACAAATCTTTGAAACACTTCCAATAACTCATCTTCCTATTGTTAAAAATGGGGAGTTACTTGGAAGCATCTCTGAGAGTGATATACAGACCATAGATGAAAAATTTTCAAAAATCTCAGAACACTCTCATCTCATAGATTTCTTTTTTACTGATGAAAGTACCACATTATTAAAAACCATTAAATTATTTTCAGAGAACGATACCAACATCATGCCTGTTTTAAATGATGAAAAAAAATATATGGGTTACTTTGAGTTAAACGATGTACTAGAGTTTTTCTGCTCGAATTCTTATTTATTTAATGACGGAGTTATAATTGTTATAGAAAAAAATAAAAAAGATTTTTCTGTAAGTGAGGTAAGTCAAATTGTAGAAAGTAATAATGCAAACATTCTTGGTATATATATTTCCAATCAAACTTCTGATGTGATTCAAGCAACAGTTAAAATTAATTCAGAAGATATTAATGAAATCATTCAAACGTTTAGAAGGTATAATTACAATTTAATATCAGAACACAAAGATGATTTTTATTTACAAGATCTAAAAGATCGATCAGATTATTTACAGAAATACTTAAATATGTAATGATAAAAAAGGTAGCTATTTTTGGCCAAACACATTCAATCAACGCTGAGAAGGAAATTAAAATCCTTTTATTAGCCTTGGAAGAGTACAATGTGGAAGTTTTTTTTGAAGAAAATTTTTATAACGCTTTAAAAGACGCTTGTCATCTAACAAAAAAATATTCAACTTTTGTTAGTTTTTACGATTTGAATAGTTCTTTTGATGTGTTTTTTAGCCTTGGCGGAGACGGAACTATTCTCAGGGCCATCAATTACATCAGAGATTTAAATATTCCTATTTTAGGAATTAATACAGGAAGACTTGGGTTTTTAGCAAATATTCAAAAAAATGAAATCAAAGAATCTATTGATTTATTAATAGCTGAAGAATACACTATACAAGAAAGAACATTACTAAGCATTAGAACAAGCCCTAAGGTAGAATCTTTTGACGAACTTTCATTTGCATTAAATGAAATTACTATTTCGAGAGAAAATACAACATCTATGATCGGTGTCAAAACCTTTTTAGATAAGGAATACCTCACGAATTACTGGTCTGATGGGCTTATAATAGCTACACCAACTGGCTCTACTGGTTATTCACTGAGCTGTAACGGTCCTGTAGTGTCACCTAACTCGAAAAATCTTATCATAACCCCAATAGCTCCACATAATTTTAATGCAAGACCAATGGTAATTCCTGACGAAACATTAATTGAATTAGAGGTCGATTCAAGAGAAAAAAGTTTTTTAATTTCATTAGATTCTAGAATTATATCAGTACCTAAAAACACCAAAATCTTCATAGAAAAATCACCTTTCACAATAAAAAGTATGATCCCTTCTAACCATTCTTTTTTAACAACATTGAGAACAAAACTTTTATGGGGAGAAGATACCCGAAATAGATCCAACAATTAAAGGTGTAAAAACAATAAAAAACTAAAATTATTGTTATTCAAAAAGACTCAAGTTTTAACTTTATAAAGCAAATAGATTTTTTTATATTTGCACGCTATATTTTATGATGAAAACATATTTAATTTTATTATTATTTATTTGTATTTCAAGCAATTGCTTATCTCAAATAAATGAAGTTGGATTCATTATAGGAGGGGTTAATTATGTAGGAGATGTTGGCTCAACAAATTACATTAAACCCAAAAATATTGGATCTAGTATTATGTATAAATACAATCTAAATCCAAGGATAGCATTAAGAGGAAATTTTAGCTCCTTTTCCATATCAGGAGATGATGCTGATTCTGAAAATATAATAAGACGAGAAAGAGGTATTAAGTTTAAAAATCCAATAAATGAGTTTGCAGTTGGAATAGAGTATAATTTTTATGAATATGATTTATCATCAAAAGATAAGATTAGTACGCCATATATATTATTTCAAATTGCAGCAGTAGATTATGAAACACCAAGACTTCAAAATGCCGATAGAACATTCAATTTTACTAGAAATACATCTATTTCTATACCCCTTGGAATTGGATATAAAACAAAAATAATTGAAAAAATAGCTTTTGCAGTGGAAACTACTGTTAGATATACTTTTACTGATGAATTAGACTATTCAACAAATAGATTCTCTGAATTAAATTTTGGAGGTACTTCAAATGATTGGTACATGTTTTCTGGAGTTTCTTTAGTATATACTTTTGGTAGACCAGCATGTTTCACTGATTAAAAATAACAATTCATGAATAAACGATTACTCATTAACCCAGATAATATTCCAAAGCATGTTGCCGTAATTATGGACGGAAATGGAAGATGGGCTAAAGGAAAGGGTATGAATCGTATATTTGGTCACAAAAATGCGTTAACAGCAGTTAGGGAAACTATTGAGGCTGCGGCAGAATTGGGAACAGAAGCAATAACATTATATGCTTTCTCCACAGAAAATTGGAATAGACCAAAAATTGAAGTAAACGCTTTAATGAGTTTGCTCATAAGCTCACTCAATAAAGAATCCATTACCTTTAAAGAAAACGATGTAAGAGTAAATGCAATTGGAAACATAAAAAGTCTTCCAGATAGCGCTCAAAAAACTCTAAAACAAGTAATCAAAGAGACTCAAAACAACAAAAAAATAGTTTTAACACTAGCTTTAAGTTACGGGGCAAGAGAGGAAATTATTAATACAATTAAAAACATATCTAAAAAAGTTGTTAATAACGACCTTTCAATCGAAGAAATAGACGAAAAAATTATAAATAATCATTTATATACGTTTAATTTGCCCGACGTTGACTTAATGATAAGAACTAGCGGTGAACAAAGAATAAGTAATTTCCTTTTATGGCAAATGGCTTATGCTGAATTATATTTTACAAATATACTTTGGCCAGATTTTAGAAAAGAGCATTTTTATGATGCAATTATAGAATATCAGAATAGAGAAAGAAGATTTGGAAAAACTAGCGAGCAAACTATACAAGCAGAATAGCATTAATTTTGGTGCTTTAATTCTCATTTTTTTACTTTCAACAGTTAATTTTACCACAAAAGCACAAGTGGTTAAAGACTCCACTAATGTAGTTGAAAAAGATAGTATAACAGTACAGGAAAATATAGTCTATGAAAAAGGTAAAGAATATGTCTTAGGTGGAATCTCTATTTCTGGTCTACAAAAATTTTCAGAATCTACAGTAAAAGTATTTACTGGTCTTAAAATAGGTCAACCTTTAAAATTACCAGGAGATAAACTTACAAGTGCAATTAAAAAACTATATCAAAGTAAACAATTTAGTACCGTAGAAGTCTATTTGATTAGAGTAGATGGGAATACAATATATTTAGAATTTGATGTAAAAGAGCTACCTCAACTTAATGAAATAAGCATTGCAGGAATTAAAAAAAATAAATCAAAGGCGCTAAAAACTGAAGCTGAACTCAAAACAGGTGCTATGGTAACAGATAATTTACTTGTTACTACCAAAAACTATTTTAAAAAGAAATATACAGATAAAGGGTTTTTGAAAGCAAAGGTTAGTATTGATACAAAAAAAGACTCTTCAGATACTAACGCTGTAAACATGAGTATTTTCATAGATAAGGGTTCTAAAATAAAAATTAAAAATATAACTTTTAATGGAAATAAAGCTCTTTCAGAAAGTAAGTTAAGAGCTGCTATGGGAAATACCAAAAGAAAATTTTCAGGTAGATTCTGGAAAGGGTCTAAATACATTGATGAAAAGTTTAAAGAAGATCTTGAAAGTATTCTTGACACATACAGTAGACTTGGTTACAGAGATTCTAGGATTCTATCTGATACCATAACTTGGAATGAAGACAATACAATAAATATTGACATTTCACTTGAAGAAGGAAGACAATATATATTTGGAGACATTTTATATGTTGGTAATAAAAGCTATACTGATCAACAATTAAATTCAATTCTAAAAATTGAAAAAGGAGATGTTTATAATGGCGCTGTATTAAAAGAAAGAATTTCTGGTGATGGAAGTCCAACCTCTGAGGATATTCAGACACTATATCAAAATAGTGGATTTTTATTTTCATCTGTTAATGCTGTAGAAACCAAAGTTGTTAATGATTCTATCACAGTTGAGGTTAGAATTAGAGAAGATGAAAAAGCAACTATCAATAAGGTGAGTATTGTTGGTAATGACAAAACTAATGATTTTGTTATTTTTAGAGAATTGAGAGTAAAGCCCGGTTCATTATTCAGTAGAGATGCGATCATTCGTTCAATACGTGAACTTGGTCAACTTGGTTTTTTCGATACAAATGTTACACCAGATGTAAGACCAAACTACCAAGACAAAACAGCTGATGTAGAGTTTACTGTTATTGAAAAAGGAGGAAGTCAAATTGAACTTCAAGGTGGATACGGAGGCGGTTCTTTTATAGGTACTTTAGGGCTATCCTTTAATAATTTCTCAATACGTAATATATTTAATAAAGAAGCTTATAAACCTCTTCCAATGGGTGATGGACAGTCACTTTCCCTAAGATTGCAAACCAGTAGAACTTTCAACACCTATAGTTTTTCTTTTACAGAACCATGGTTTGGGGGTAAAAAACCACAATCTTTATCATTTTCCGTGTACTCATCCAAACAATTTCAACTCAACAGACAAACCTTTGATGTTGACAGAGATAGAAGTTTAGGAATTGCTGGGGCTTCCATTGGTATCGCAAAAAGACTTACATGGCCAAGTGACTTTTTTACACTATCGCAAACATTAAGCTATCAAAGTTTTAATTTAAATGATTACCAATTTAGAGTTGGTAATGATATTTTAAGTCAAGGAGACCTAAATAATCTTGCTTACAATATTAGCCTGAGTAGAAATTCAGCTGGTCCAAGTTTAATTTTTCCAACTTACGGGTCTACTTTTAGTATTAGTGCTAAAGCTACAGTACCGTACTCTCTTTTTAATGATAGAGATTATCAAAGTTTAGACCCAGCAGAAAGGTTCAAATGGCTTGAATATTACAAATTGATTTTTAAAGGAAAATGGTACAATAGTCTTGCAAAGAAGCTTGTATTAATGGCCAATACAGAAATTGGATATTTAGGATTTTACAATGATGAATTGGGAAGTACTCCTTTCGAGCGATTCTTTGTTGGTGGAGACGGAATTGCTCAATTTCAATTGGATGGTAGAGAAAGCATTGGTTTAAGAGGTTATGAAAATAATAGATTATCCTCCATTGAAGGTGGAACGATTTATAATAAATTTCAGTTAGAAATGAGATATTCTATTACAGATAAACCCACGGCATCAATCTATACTATTGGATTTTTAGAGGCTGGAAATTCTTATGACAATTTTGACAGCTTTAATCCGTTTAATTTAAAAAGGTCTGCTGGATTTGGTATTCGTATATTTATGCCAGCATTTGGTTTACTTGGAATAGATTTTGCTCACGGTTTTGATCCTTTACCAGGATCAAATATTAAATCAGGTTGGCAAACTCATTTTATTATAGGTCAACAATTTTAATTAAAAAAATGAAACTTAATTTTTATAACTTGAGGTTTTCAGAATATAATAAGAAGTTATTTAACATCATATTATTTTTATTTTTAAGCACCAGCGTCTTTGTGGATGCCCAAAAAGCACAAAGGATAGCTTATATAGACATGGAATACATCTTAGAAAATGTCCCTGAGTATATGGAAGCTCAAAATACGCTAGATGCTAAAGTTACCAAATGGCGAAGTAAATTAGATGAATTAAGTAGATATATAGAAAAAATAAAAACAGATTTAGCTAACGAAAGAGCCATTTTAACAAATGATTTAATTCTAGATAAAGAGGATGAAATTACATTGAAGCAAGAAGAACTTAGAAGACTGGAATCATTATATTTTGGACCTAATGGAGATATGTTTTTGTTAAGAAAACAATTGGTGAAACCCATTCAGGACCAAGTATTCAATTCTATAGAAGGTATTGTTAAAAAACAGAAGTATGATTTCGTTTTTGACAAATCTAGTGATTTAGTAATGTTATATTCCAATAAAAAATACGATATTAGCGAATTCATTTTAAATGAAATTGTTAGAGAAAGAAAAATAAAAGTTAATGAAGAAAAAAGACAACAAAAGTCTGCTTTAAGTAAAGAAAAATCAGAAAAACAAAATAAGGTATTAAGAGACAGAGAGGCTTTAAGAAAAAAGAAAGAAGAAGAAAGGAAAGCTAGACAAAAGAAAAGTGAAGAAATACGTAAGAAAAGAATTGCTGATATTGAAGAGAAAAAAAGAATTTTAAGAGAAAAAAAAGAAGCTATAAAAAAGAAAAATAACTTAGAACAAGATAACAATTAAATTAAATTAAATGAGAAAATTGAAGAGTTTACTATTAGTAGCAATTTTAACTTTAGGAATGAGTGGTTTAGCTAATGCACAAAAAGTTGGGCATATAGTTTACGAAAGAGTAATTGCAAATATGCCAGAAACTAGAGCTCTACAAGTTGAATTAGCTAAAATTACCAAAACGTATAAGGATGATATCGATGGTATGAAGAAAAAACTAGATGATAAAATCAAAAAATATACAGCTGAGCAATCTCAACAAACTGAAGACACAAATATCCAAAGAGGACAAGAGGTAAAGGCTGATAATTCTAGAGTTCAACAAGCTGAACAAGCTGCATACCAAGACATTCAAGAAAAACAAAATAATAAGCTAGTTCCTATTATCAGTAAGGCAAGAAAAGCCATCGATGATGTAGCTAAAGAAAAACAAATACTCTATGTATTTGACGCATCTGCAGGTAGAGGATTACTAGTTGCAAAAGGTGAAGATTTATATGAAGCTGTAAAAGCAAAATTAGGACTTTTACCTGACCAAAAACAACCAACTGCACCAGGTCAAAATTAAAAAATATTTTACACAATTTGAAAATCCTACTTCACAAGTAGGATTTTTTTATTTTTACTATTATGAATACTACCACAAGTGATCCTATTGGTTTTTTTGACTCTGGTATTGGAGGTACTTCTATTTGGCAAGAGGTAAACAAATTATTGCCAGAAGAGAATACAATATATTTAGCAGATAGTAAAAATGCTCCCTATGGTGAAAAATCAAAAGAAAAAATACTTGAGTATTGTATAAAAAATACCGAATTTCTCTTAAATAAGAATGCTAAGATTATAGTTGTAGCCTGTAACACTGCAACAACAAATGCAATAAATTATCTTAGAGAAAATTATGATATTCCTTTTATAGGTATTGAGCCCGCTATAAAAAAAGCAGGGTTAGTTACTAAAAATAATACGATTGGAGTCTTAGCAACAAAAGGAACAATAAATAGTAAACTTTTTGAGAGGACCTCTAACAAAATTGACAATTCGATTAAAATAATAGAACAAATTGGATATGGTTTAGTAGAACTTATTGAAAATGGGGAACTTGATTCTATTAAAATGGAAAAACTAATTTATAATTGTTTACATCCAATGCTTAAAGAAAATATAGATGCATTAGTGCTAGGCTGTACACATTATGCATACTTGGTTCCTCAGATAAAAAAACTCATTGGTAATAATATTCAAATAATTGATTCTGGACTCGCAGTAGCAAAACAAACTAAAAGAATTTTAAATACTACTGGCCTAATAAATTCAGCTATTAATGAAGAAAATTTTCATCATTTTTACATCAATAAAGAAGGTAAAACATTAACTGAAATTTTAAAAAATTACAATCGTATAAAAATAATAGAAAAAGAATTTTAGAACGATGAATTAATGTTAGGACATGCTGAAGCTCTTGGCTTTCTAGTGAATAAATTCACTCCAACAGACACTTGATGGAATCCAGTATTAGTGAGAACTATATCATTTAATTGACTAGTATAGGTATAGGAGAACATCCATTTATTATAATTAACACCTATAATAGGGGTTACATACTTTAAATCTTCTATTGGGTTTACATCAAAACTTTTTCTGTAGGATATTGCTGCCCATAATTGAGCTTTATTAAAATCTTTGTATGCCTTTAAGTTAAAGTCAACTATTCTTTCACCTGTAGATTCTCTTATTTGAACCATAAGAGAGGGCTCCAATTGAATTGTTTTGCTTTGCCCAAAATAGTATCCCAAAGAGATAATATAATTCCTTATATCTAAGGGCTCTAAATTATTGTTAAGATTATTTTTTGCAGACAACAATAAGTTTTTTACTGTGAAATAGGAAGAAAAACCAGATTTATGGTAAGCAACACTAAAATCGGCATTATAATATGCTGAACTTTGGATAATTTGTGCAACAGTTGGATCTCCAAAGAACTGTGTTTGATCTACTTGATTTTGAACAGCTGAAAGAGACAGCCCAAAAGAAATTTGATTAAAAAATGAACTCCTATTGATGTCTAAATGATATGCAAAAGTACCTTGAATCCCTTTTTGAGAATGAAAACCATTACTATCATTAAAGAGAATAAAACCAAAAGCTGCTTTATCAGTAAAACGATTATGAAAACTTAAGGTTTGAAGTGTTGGAGCATCTTTAATACCAGCCCATTGTTGTCTTGCAGTAAACCGAAGTTTTCCTGTATTACCAATACCAGCTGCTGAAGGATGAACTAAATATACATTATCAGATAAATAATCTGAATATATTGGGAGAGTTTCTTGAGCACTACTTTTTAAAATAAAAAAGATAGATGCAATTAATAGAATAGTACTTTTAAATAGCTTCATAAAATTCACCAGACTTGTGAATGGTAAATATATTATTTTTATATGAAACGATAGGAAAGTATCAAAAAATTTAACAATATCATATGAAATATATTTACAAAAGAGAGAAATGAAAAAAGCCTGTATTTTAAAGTAACATGTTTAGATCTGTATATCGTTCTATCTAACCAGATGCTTCTCTAATTCTTCTAATGATTTTCCTTTTGTTTCTGGAACTATTTTTATCATAAATAAAAGACCAATTACTGCAATCATACCAAAAATGAGAAAAGTAAGTGAATTTCCTAAAGTTGATAATTCCCAAGGAAAAATTAATTGAACCAAAGAGCTAATTAATGAGTTTACAAAAGCAATAACACCTATAGCCAATCCTCTATATTTTAAAGGATATAGCTCAGATAATAACACCCACATTACTGGACCCAATGAAAATGCAAAGCAAGCTATAAATCCTAAAATACCAATCAATATTAATGTTGCATTAATAGAGGTTGCAACCTCCAATATTGCTCCATCATTTTTACTATAAATCTTATTTCCCAGAGTTTTCTTTAAATCATTTTTAAAAGCTACGTCACTTTCATAAACTTTATTTGTTAATGGAAGTAATTTTTGAGATTCAGAAAATTCTAGTTGATTAATATTTTCTGAGGTTAATTGATACGTTGCTTGATTAAAACCATAAGCACACAATAATAAACTTAATGCTATTCCTGCTGTACCAAATAATAAGAGAGGTCTTCTCCCCATTCTATCAATTAAATAAATGGCAACAAAAGTGAAAATTACTGAAGTAGAACTTAATAAAACTCCAGACGAAAAAGCAGCATCTGTTCCTATACCTGTTTGCTCAAAGATAGATGTTGCATAAAAATAAACTGCGTTGATTCCAGTAATTTGTTGAAGGATACCAACTACTAATCCAACACCTAAAATAAAACGTAGAGCGGGTTTAAATAAATCTATAAGCTTTAGTGTTTCTTTATTTTTTTCGGCTTGTATGCTTTTTTCAATCGCTGAATTCTCTGTTTCACCTCTTTCCTGCCCATGAATTTTAACTAAAACTTTTTTTGCATCTAAATAATTTTTGTTTAGGTATAACCATCTCGGGCTCTTAGGAACAAAAAATAGTACTATAAAATAAAATATTGCCGGAATAAACTCTACACCTAACATCCATCTCCAAACATTTTCATCTGTAAGAAAAGTACTTTCAGATGTATTGTATTTATTAAAAAAATAATTACTTAAAAAGGCAGCAAAAAAACCAAAAACAATATTTAATTGCTGAAGAGAAACAAGTTTACCTCTATTTTCTGCAGTAGATATTTCTGCTATATACATAGGTGCTAGCACTAATGCTGCACCAAAAGCAATTCCCCCAATAATTCTTGCGATATAAAGCATTTCATAAGATGAAGCTAGAGCAGAGAAAACAGCAGAAATTGCATATAAAAAAGCAACAAAAATTAACATCTTTTTTCTTCCGTAAAGATCACTTAGCCTTCCAGAAAACAACATTGCAAACATGGCTGCAAAAGAAGGTGCACTAACAACCCAACCTGATTGAATTTCATTTAAATTGAATTCAGGGCCAGCAAATGACATTACTCCAGAAATAATTCCTGCATCAAAACCAAACAGAAACCCTCCCAATGCTACTATGAAGCTTATAAAAATAGTGTATGTTTTATTACTCATTATATATTTTTTATAAATTTAATAAATTAATGTTTGCATTGCATGTGGTCTAATAGTTAAAAAAGTTTCATTAGAGCCAACGATAAGTTTATACCCAATATTATCATTGGTTTTATTCATCACTACTGTTATAATTTTACCGTCTTTATTTTTAAAAGACGTACTTTCTAATGATGATCTACTAGAAGTTGTACTTACTCGTAATGCACCGGGTTTTATAAATTTTGAAAAGTGGCCAATATAATAATATGTTGGAGTAAATGTTAATTCACCTGTTTTTGTATCTGCATGAATAGGTGCAAAACAAAAATTTTGCACATGATTTGGCCCTCCTCTTTCATCTAATAAAATATTCCAGTCTGTCCATCCAACTACACCACTATTAAAATCATTAATCATAGAATTACCATAACGTTCAGCATTAGGCCAAAAATGCATCCTTTCCGAATTAAAACCTTCCTGACATCCCTCTGTAAATAACATTTTTTTTGAGGGAAAAGATTCATTTATATTTTTTAAATTATCATATTTTGGAAGGCCTCCCGTCCAGGTTTCATACCAATGGAAACCGATTCCCCAAGCATATTTAGAAGCTTCTAGATCTTCAAAAATAGTATTGGCTCTATCAGAAATAAGGTCCCTATTGTGATCCCAAACAACAATTTTCTTATCACCTAATCCAGCTTTTGCTAATGTAGGTCCTAAATAATTTTTTAAAAAATCTCGCTCTTCACTTGCAGTATATATACAAGACTCCCATCTTTGAACGGCCATGGGTTCATTTTGAATTGTTAAACCCCATACAGGAATTCCTTCATTCTCATATGCTTTTATAAATTTGACGTAATACTCTGCCCAAGATTGTCTGTACTCTGGTAGTAATTTTCCGCCATACAACATGTTATTATTAGTTTTCATGAAAGCAGGTGGACTCCATGGGCTAGCATAAAAAACCAAATCCTCTTTAATTAAGTTTATAGCTCTTTTTATAAAAGGAATTCTTTTTTTCATGTCTTTTTCTATTGAAAAAGTCTTTAAATCTGAATCACCTTCTTCTATATAAGTATGGCTCCCTAGACCAAAATCACTACTATGAATACTTGTCCTTATGATATTATACCCAATACCATCTTTACCATATAAAGAGTTTAGTAATTTATTTTGTTGAGTTTCATTAAGAGCTGAAAAAACCTCAGACGAAGCGTCTGTAATAGCTCCTCCTATTCCTAAATATTCTTGAAATGTTTTGTTAGGATTAACAAAAATAGCTATTTCAGTCTCTAAAGGCTGTACCCTAGTTGTAAAAGTCTGTTCACTAATTTTTGTTAATCTCAAGTCTGTATCTTTTGCAGTTACAAAAACTTGAAGGTTTTTTTTGTTGTAATTTTTTTCGATTGATGTTAAGGGCATCGATTGTAAAGTTGATTCAATAACATTAGAGTCTTTACATGCCGCTACAAGTAATAAAAGAAATACTAATTTAAAATTCTTTAGTTTCATGTATGATTGTTAATTGTTATCTATATTCGTGTTTTACCCAATCTACCTCCATAATCCATTCACCTTCCATTGGTGAATCCGTGATTTTAGCATAATTTAAAATAGCAAACATCGGCTCGTTGTATCTATCACCTTCTCCAATATTTCGATATATTTCTTTTTGATCTACTCGATAAACAAGGTCCGAACCTTCCCATTCGACAGAATACTCGTGGTAATCGTTAAGTTTTGCGTCAAAACCTTTACGTAAACTCCACCAATCTCCTTTATCACAATTATCCAAACTCTTAATAGCTCCTGTTGTAAAATGATTTTTATGATGATCTCCATGATGTTCAAAAATATCTATCTCGCCTGAACCCGCTAAAGGCCAACAAATATTTTCATCGGGTTCTTGGACTGGGGGTTCATTATTTTGAGCGCCTAATATCCACCAGGCTGGAAACATACTAGGTTCTCCATTACTACTGAGCCTTAATCTGGCAGTCCATTTCCCTTTTATGAATTCTTTTCTGTTTTTAGATGCAATTCTTCCGGATACGTACTGAGTTGCTGGATGTTGTTTCCCATATTTATCAAAATTGTCACACGGACGTTTTTCATCAATTCTAACAACTTTCAATTTTAAAGATCCGTTACTTACCTCTCTTGTACCAAACTCGTTATCTGGAACATAACAGTGAGTTTCATTATTAACCCAAATACGTTGATCTTGCCAATTATCAGCATTAAAATAGTCAAAATTGTCAAGAAAATCTATTTTCCATGTATTAGAGGACACTATCACTTTTGCCTGATTTTCATTTATATTTTTAAATGCAGTTGAAAGAATAATTACTAATATAAACCCCAATAAAAATAAGGTTGATTTTTTCATAATGTGATTTTTATTATTCATTCTAAATTTATAAATACTCTAATGTTTTTATTTTGGTTCTTATAATTAATAAATTATGATATTGATTAAAGAACATTTGAAAAAAACATAATTTGAATTTATCTAATTAGTTTTTAATTAATTTCTTTTGATATTGTGATTCACTTGTTTCAATGATTAAAAAATATATACCTGATTTTAGAGTAGCTATATTGTACTGGTTTAATGAATTAGGATCTAATTGTTTAACCAAACGACCATTAATATCTATTATTTTTAAAGCTTTTACTTCTTGAATATTACTGAATTGAATTTTAAAATTTTGGGAAACAGGATTGGGGTAAATTGAAGTAATCGTTTTAATTTGACTATCAGCACTTAAAGAACCTAAGAACTCAAATTCAAACCAATTAATATTGAAACCTGATTCCAAAACTTTCATTTTTAAAGAATATATACCAGCATCAAGTGTTGTTTCTGTTGAAGTTGTTTGCCAAGATTGCCAACCTCCTGTAACCGGTAAATCTACAGTTGAAATACTCGCTGTTGAATTGTTATTTAAAAGTAAAAACTCAACTTTACCTGAATTGTAAGCAGCTGCTGTTCTTAAGTTTAAATTATAATTACCACTGTCGGATATATAAACTAAATAATCTGCATAATCTCCAGCATCTGTATATCCAATATTAAGGCCACCACCAATATCTGAAGTATTTTCGGTTTGCAATCCATATTGATAGTTAAAATCTTCTGCTTGAATTTTACCAGGAATTAAAAATCTAGTTTGAAGATTATTATCAACTAATAAATCTTCAAAAGAATCAAGTGTACTGTTATATACTGAAGTAATAATAGAACCATCATAACTTACTTTTATTTGGTCCTGATAAAATAAATACTCTGATAAATTTATAATAACTGATCTGTTATTTTCAGAATTAACTTCAACAGACTCTATTGTTCTTATATTATTATTAACCTTAACTTGAAATAAGTCATTTGATAATGATTGGTTAGTTATGGGATGGTTAAAAACAATATTTAAGGATTGCTCATCATCGTTTGTAATTGCACTTAATACATCAAAATTTGGGATTTGGTCTGTAGAATTGGTAAATTCTACACTACCCATATTAAACTCGGTATTTCCATCGACTTTAACTTTAAATACATGAGTTCCAGCCTCTATATATGAGTTATAAATAAAATGATTAACAAAGTTAGTCCACCCACCTGAATTCCCTAAAGAGACGTTACCTGCAATATCAACATCATCCATGTAAAATTTTATTTTTGCTCCTGACTGGGGTGTTGCATATCTGAGTTTTAAATTATAAAACCCTGTTTCAGAAACATTCAAGGTATATTTCATCCATTCATTATTGTTAGTATAACCTA
>CALKFR010000056.1 GCA_938084555.1 uncultured Flavobacteriaceae bacterium
GATGATGATACAATAAATAGCAGTGTGTTTATTTAGGATTAATAGTTTTAATATCTAATGTCAGCTATATCTTAAAAACCTTTTAAAGTTAAAGAAGATTATAATTACAATAATCCAATTTCTAGCAAATGATTAGAAAAGCTCGTTACTAGGTTAGACGAATTCCTAATTGATTTTATAAATCTTTTTATTATTATATTTGGATTATGAATGATAAAAAGGCTTGGTCTTTATTTATAATATCTCTTTTTTCTTTAGGTTATGGAGTAGTTGCTTATGGGTCTTCTGAAATTTTTTTAAGACCCGTAGAACAAGCCTTTATATGTTTTTGTATAGGAATCTTCATCATTATAAACGTATTTCTTTTGAAAAATAATTTTTTTAAAGGAAACGATCAAAAATAATATCTAGTCCATTTTTAATATCTGAATTTTAAACAATATGTTTATGAATAGCCACAACAAATTTTATAGATATATCTCTATTTGTGCTATAGCACTATTATTATCAGGAAGAATTATTCGTAACGTTTTTGATATAGACCTTATGCCAAAATATGTGAAATTATTCTTGATAATTATAGCTTTAATGTTTGGAGCTATTTATTGGTACAAGAAAGATAAAATATAGCTAAATAGTTAATTATACATTACATACAAAAAAAGTTCTAGCTGGTCTTAATCGCTCTACTTCAATTTAGTATTCTCTTATCCAACATTTAAAAGTAACAAGAAACTTAATGATAAGAATAGGATTAAAAAGTCATTTAAATTAAACCAAGATTTAGTTTTTAGGAAATTTGTTTTTGAATTTTTCATAATTTGAATTTTTACAATTTATTTTTATTTATGCTACAAATGTCTTTTGAAACGCCATAAAAATAAATTGTTAAATACTGTATCGTAGAATTTTAACGATGAGTTGTTTTTTTGAATAAAAAGATTTTTTAACATTAATTAAAATCAAGTATTTAAGCTTTGTAACCAAAAATTTAACCGTAATTTTTTGTCTTAAATAAAAAATAAACTATTTTTGTCCTAATGATGTCCCCCTAAATAAAGAAAAATGAATAAAATACTAGTAATATTCCTTATAGCCTTTTACTCTAGTATAGCAGCCCAAACAAATCTTAAAGTAAAAAATAACACCTCTTTAACTGTTTTAGAAGGTTCAAATATAGACGTGTCTGGAGATTTCGAAAGTGAAGCCACAGCCGATGTTGTTCTCAAGAGTGGAGCCTCAATAATTGTAAACGGGTCTAAAACAGGAAACATTAGCTACAGAAGAAATTTACTCACAGATAGTTATTTTCTTGTGTCTCCTCCCGTATCGGGTCAAGATTATGATGATACCTATGTTTCAACTAATGGAATAGCTCAGAGCATTCCAAATAATCTTAACGCCATAGGGCCATACACAACTTCCACTAATACCTGGGATTATATGACTATAGGTGAATCAAATCTATCATTTAGTTCTGGTGTTGGATATTCTGTAAAAAGAACTACAGGGACTGGTGCCGGAGAAATCCCTTTTACTGGAGAAATCGCTGGAGATTTAGAAACTCAAAACGGAGGTGTAAATTTCACATTGGTCTATGATCCGAATTCTGAACCTGATGGAACTGATCAATACCTTGGTTATAACTGGAACTTAGTTGGGAATCCTTACCCAGCCTATATTAAGAATTCTGAATTTTTGACTACTAATTCTTCTAATATACTCGCAACCATTTGGACATGGAACTCCGCATCTGGGGCTTATGAGGATAGAGTGAGTAATATATCTGATTCAGGTAATGCAAACTTTCCGATTGCTCCAGGACAAGGTTTCTTTGTAAGATCAAGTGCATCAGGAAATATCAACTTTCCAGAAGCAGATCAATACCACCAAATTGAAATCGGTAATGTAGATACTTTTGAGAGAATTACGCCTTTAACAAGCATCAAACTAATCATAAACAATGGTTCTTTATACAATAGACACTGTGATGTTTATTATTTAGATAATGTAACTCTAGGGTTTGATTATGGGTATGAAGGTCAAATATTTGGAAGTGGAAACCCTAATTCTCTTGCCATCTATACTCAGCTTTTAGAGAATAATGAAGGCGTTAACTATCAAACACAATCATTACCAAACACTAATTATGAGGGTATGGTTGTGCCTATTGGAGTAGATGCGCTTGCCAATGCAGAAATCACCATTTCTGCTGAGCTAAATAATTTTCCTGCCAATATTAATGTATTTATCGAGGATAAGTTAGAAAATACCTTTACTCGATTAGACGCAACTTCAAACTTTTCAACTACTCTTTCAACCAATATAAATAGTACTGGTCGTTTTTATTTACATACAACTTCAGCTAGCTTAAGCACGGGTAGTGTTTTAAACAATAATCCTATTAGTATATATACAACCACAAGAGATAATTTACGAATTGTAGGCATTCAAAATGGAACTGCAAACGTTAAAATCTTTAATATTCTTGGAAAGCAGGTAGTTAATGTTTCTTTTGAAGGATCGGGCTCAAATGATATTCATCTTCCTACTCTTAGCAACGGTGTATACATTGTTCAAGTTAAAAATGAAACCGGTACGATTAACAAAAAAGTGGTAATTGAATAATAAGTAGTATTTAAATAATTGTTTAAAAAAACCTCCAGAATGGAGGTTTTTTTTATTTGAAATAGTGGGTAGATTAATTAAATTAAAATTCTAGTTCATATTGGCTGGAGAACTAAGTTCAGGCATAAGTACTTGGTGCCTAATCTTTCTTCCATTAGGCATTAGACTTTCGTCTACTTTTTTGGAATCTTGTTCATACGCATCTTTTCCATAAAGTTCATCATACTTAGCAATCATATCTCTAAGTGGTTTACCATAATCACTACTTTGTCCAGTGAAGTTTTTGTGGTGAAATCTAACTTGAACAACATTTCCATCACAACCAGAATTACAATACAATACATTCATATTTTGTTGATAATTTGCAGCTACCATTGCTTTTTTAACACGCTCTCTGAATCTCCAAAAATCTTGTTCTCCAGAGTCTTTATAGTTGTAATAAATAATTCTCCGATGGTTTACCCTTTCTGTATTTTCATTATAGTAAGACATGTCTTTATTCATAGACCACATGTAGTTTCCTGTAGATTTATGTAATGATCCTACTTTCTTCCACCACCATTTATTTCCTGCTGTATCAACATTGTCTAATTCTTGAATAGAGTCTGATACTTGCATTCGTACAAAATTTTGAGCATTTTTCCCTGTTAAAATTTGAAAGGTTAAGTATCTGGCTTGCCCTTTTTTACTGTTGTAAAGCTTTGTTTTCTCAGCAACTCCTTCCATGAATTCTTCCATATCTTCTTGGTCTACTGTTAATAGTCTAGATTGAATAATTTGTGCATTCATTGCTGTTACTGTCAAAATAAAAGACAGCATAAAAATAATTTTCTTCATTGAATAGGTTTTAATAATTGTTAATAAAAACAAATATAACAATTATTAATTGCATTTTAAAACTTATTTTAAGTGCAGTTTATTCAAATATTTGGTAATTCAGATTTACGAAAATGATATTTTTAATTTTTTGACAAATAGGAGTTTAAAATTCGATGTATATCTCTATTGTCTTTTTGAGGTTTTACATAAAGCAAATAATCTTCTGGACTATCTAACTTTAGATTTTTATTGATGTATCCAAAACCTTGATAGATACCATTAAGAATTAAGATAAATCCATGCTCTTTATCGTTTCTTCCACTTTCTTTAATGATTAAGTTATCTGTTTGTAAACCCAAAGATTTTATCGCTTTATGTACTCGTTTATTATAGCTTTCTATGGTTTCTTTTTCAGAACATATTCCTCTACATTGTTGCAATTGAAAATGAAAACATGCATTCACATTGGGTTGTAAATGACAATACTTTGGACAGAGTTCAAATGTTTCACATATTTTTTCTAATAAACTTCTACAAGCAGCCATAGAATAGAACTTCATTATTGGATTTGGGATTAATTTTAATCTGTTGAAGGCTAAATGTAGTATCCCTTTTTGATCTTCATAGGAAAATAGTCCAACAGCCTCACCAGCTTTTCGTTGTGCTCTATTAAATTTTGGATATAAGTGTTTTATTTCTGCTGATTCATGTAAAAGAGCAATGAGTTCACTGCCGGTTTCTGTATATGAAATATCAGCTATTTCTAGGCACATTGTTCTTTCTTTTTTCTTTTTGTCATAAAAATGACTGATAACTCGTTGTTTTATATTATTGGCTTTTCCCACATAAATAACTTCTTTTTTTGTATTTTTAAAATAATAAACACCATGTCTTTCAGGTAAGTTATCTAACACTTGTTTGTCTAATAAGGGCGGGAGTGTGGCCTCCCTAGATTTTGCATTTAAAAAACTATTAATAGTAAATTTATGATCTCTTTTTATTAATCTTCTAAATAGTTCTACTGTTGCCTCTGCATCTCCTTTTGCTCTATGTCTAGCCGCAATATCTATGCCTTCAGTAGAACATATATTCCCTAAACTGTAGGATGCTAATCCCGGTATTATTTTTCGTGAAAGCCTTACGGTACATAATTTTTTTCGTTTAAAATCGAATCCTAAACTTTTAAATTCATCCCTAATAATATTATAGTCGAAGTTTACATTATGGGCTACAAAAATTGTATCTTTAGTTATCTGTGCTATTTTTTTTGCAATCTCATAAAATTTAGGAGCAGTTCTTACCATGGCTTCTGTAATGCCTGTAAGATTAGTTATAAAGTGTGGGATTTTTTGTTCTGGATTTACTAAAGAAGTAAACTCATCAATTATTTTTTCACCATCAAAAATGAAAATTGATATTTCTGTGATTTTCTGACCTTTGTACCCATTTCCAGTGGTTTCTATATCAACAACTGAGTACAATCTTATGCAATTTGATTTTTAAGATTAGCTATGGTTTCAGTTGGATTTTCACTTTTAAAAACATAACTACCTGCCACTAAAATATCAGCACCAGCCTCTATAAGTTCATTAGCATTTTTGTTGGTAACTCCACCATCTATCTCTATCTGGCAATTAGAATCAGAAAATTCAATTAAATGTTTTAATTGAGACACTTTTTTATAGGTATTTTCTATAAATGATTGTCCTCCAAAACCAGGATTTACACTCATAATACAAACTAAATCTAAGTCTGCAATAATATCTTCTAAAACTGCAACAGGTGTATGTGGGTTTAAAGCCACACCAGCCTTCATTCCGGCAGCTTTAATTGCCTGAATAGTTCTATGTAAGTGGGTGCAAGCTTCGTAATGAACCGTTAGTATTGTAGCTCCTAAATCTGAAAAAGTCTGAATATATTGATCAGGATTTACAATCATTAAATGAACATCAATAGTTTTTGTTGCATGTTTAGTTATTGCTTTTAACACCGGCATACCAAAAGAAATATTAGGAACAAATACCCCATCCATGATATCTATATGAAACCAATCTGCTTCACTTGCATTTACCATTTCTACATCTCTTTGGAGGTTTGCAAAGTCTGCTGCTAATATTGAAGGTGCAATTAGTTTACTCATTGTATAGTAGTATTAATTTTATGAAGTAAAAATAAGGATATTAAAAAGAAAACTCCCGAAGAAATTTCAGGA
Organism: uncultured Flavobacteriaceae bacterium; assembly: GCA_938084555.1. Classification (GTDB taxonomy): domain Bacteria; phylum Bacteroidota; class Bacteroidia; order Flavobacteriales; family Flavobacteriaceae; genus Polaribacter. The sequence goes on from CALKFR010000056.1 coordinate 5,660, forward strand.
GTTTTTAATCTTTTATTGACAATATTTTTTACCCAAGGTAAGTCATTAATATTTTACTTCTCGAAGTATGTTTTAATCTTCGAATGGCTTTCTCTTTAATTTGACGAACACGTTCACGAGTTAAATCAAATGTTTCACCAATTTCTTCTAGAGTCATGGGTTGGTGTTCTCCTAATCCAAAATATAACTTTACGACGTCTGCTTCTCTGGGTGTTAATGTCTCTAAAGCCCTATTAATCTCAATACGTAAAGATTCATGTAATAACTTTTTATCTGGGTTTGGTGATTCTCCAGAATTTAAGACATCGTATAAATTAGAATCTTCTCCTTCTATTAAGGGTGCATCCATAGATACATGACGGCCAGAATTCTTCATGGATTCTTTCACATCATTTACAGTCATATCTAACTTTTTAGCTATTTCTTCAGCACTTGGAGGACGTTCGTTTTCTTGTTCTAAGAAAGCAAACATTTTATTAATCTTATTAATAGATCCAATTTTGTTTAGAGGTAAACGAACAATACGAGATTGTTCTGCTAGTGCTTGAAGTATAGATTGACGAATCCACCATACAGCATAAGAGATAAATTTAAAACCTCTAGTTTCATCAAAACGTTTTGCCGCCTTGATGAGTCCTAAATTACCTTCATTAATTAAATCAGGTAAAGTTAATCCCTGATTTTGATATTGTTTAGCTACAGAAACTACAAATCGTAAGTTTGCTTTTGTCAATTTTTCTAGTGCAGTTTGATCACCAGCTTTAATACGTTGAGCTAATTCAACTTCCTCATCAGCAGTAATTAAATCTACTTTTCCTATTTCTTGTAAATATTTATCAAGTGAAGCTGTTTCTCTATTAGTTACTTGCTTTGTAATCTTAAGTTGTCTCATCTCTTTTCTAGGATTATGTTATATATTCTGGTGATATACTTTATTATACGTTGTGGGTTATAAAAATGTTACAAATTATATTATAAAAATTAAAATAATCCGTTAATCTGAGAATCAATTCTGTCTATGATGTATCCTAAATCTTCTTGTTTTTCAACAAAATCAAGATTATCTACATCAATAATTAAAAGTTTACCTTTTTGATATGTGGTAATCCATGCTTCATAGCGTTCATTTAACCTACTTAAATAATCAATACTTATAGAGTTTTCGTATTCTCTTCCTCTTTTATGAATCTGGCCAACCAATGTAGAAATATCTGCCCTCAAATAGATGAGTAAATCTGGTGGGGTTACTAATTTTTCCATTAATTCAAAAAGTGAACTATAGTTATGGTAGTCTCGGTTTGTCATTAATCCCATAGCATGGAGGTTAGGAGCAAAAATATGAGCATCTTCATAAATGGTTCTATCTTGAATAATGTTCTTACCACTTTTTCTTAACTCTAAAATTTGACCAAAACGACTATTTAAAAAATAGACTTGGAGGTTAAAAGACCAGCGCTCCATTTCTCCATAAAAATCGTCTAAGTAAGGATTTTCGTCAACCGATTCATAATGTGGTTTCCAACTGTAATGTCTTGCTAATAATTTAGTTAAAGTGGTTTTTCCGGCGCCAATATTTCCGGCAATTGCTATGTGCATAGGGTTAGTTTCAAAAAAATTAAAAATGGGGAGGTTAAAGATACTTAAAATTTAGAAATTTCACCTAACTAAATTATCTGTTTGTTGTCAAAATTTTCTGATGTGGTAAATTGTTAGTTTTTATTAAGTAATTCTTATTAAAAACCATCTTTATAAATAATCTTAACAGACTATTAACTAATTGGTATTTTAATATATTTCATATTTGAAATAAAAAATATGAGAATACGAGTTTTTATTTTGTCAATCTTAATCACTGGATCAATTTTCGCTCAAGACTTTTCAGGAAAAGCTACCTACAGAACACATAGAAAATCATCATTTAAATTAGATAGCACCACTATGGCCACTAATCCGGGTATTCAAGAACAATTGGAAGCTCAAATGAGGAAAATATTCCAGAAGACGTTTACATTAGATTTTACAAAATCAGAATCTATGTACAAAGAAGTACAAGAATTAGATGCTCCAAAAGTACCCTCATCTAATGGAGTTATGGTAATGATATCAGGCTCTAATGGAAGTACAGATGTATTGTATAAAAATCTTTCTGAAAAAAGAGTGGCTAATAAAAAAGAATTAATGGGGAAAGTCTTCTTGATTAAAGATAACTTAGTTAACTATAATTGGAAATTAACAGGTGAAACAAAAAATATTGGCAACTATACCTGCTACAAAGCAGAATTTGAAATAGAGGAGGAAGATATTCAAATAGATATGAATAATGGTGAGGTTAAAGAGAAAAAAGTAACAAAAAAAAGAATCCTAGTTGCATGGTATACTCCAGATGTACCAATTAGTAATGGCCCAGGAAAATATGGAGGTTTACCAGGGTTAATTTTAGAAGTTAATGATGGAAATGAAACAATTGTATGTTCAGAGCTCGTATTAAATCCAAAAGAAGCTAAAGAAATAAAAGAACCTACTAAAGGAAAAATAGTTACAAGAGAAAGATTTAGTGAGATTTCTTTAGAAAAAACGAAAGAGATGATGGATCGTTATAGGAGTAGAGATGGTAATGGGATCAAGATTAAAATTGGAGGATAACTAAGGGTTATTTTCTACCTAATTAAACTTTTAAGTTTTTTTTAAGTCATATAGTTTTTTAATAAAATTACTTTTACATAACTATTATAAATTAGAAATTCATGAAACAACTAACTACTCTAATATTATTCTTATTTACAATTACTACTTTTTCTCAAAAAAAGTTCGAAGGAAAAGCAACGTATATGTCTAAAAGAACCATGGACATGTCTCGTTTTGATAAAATGAGCGAGCAGCAAAAAAAGCAAATGAAAGCACGTTTTAAAAATTTTTTAGAAAAAACATATACGCTTAGTTTTAATAAATCTGAGTCATCATTTAAAGAGAATGTAACTCTTGATGCACCAGGAACTTCTGGGCCAAGCTGGGGGAGAAGTAATGGACAAGGCTCTATTTATAAAGATCTCAAATCTAAAGAAATGATTGAGGATGTAGAGCAATTTAGCAAACGTTTTAGAGTTCGAGAAGAAATGGAATTGCCTAAATGGGAAATGTCTGGAGAAACTAGACAAATAGGGCAGTATACTTGCTACAAAGCAACTATGATAAAGATAGACAAGGAAATAGATTGGGGAAGTATTTTTGGCAGAAGAGGTAGAGGTGCTAAAAAGAAAGATTCTACTCAAACAAACCAAGCCAAGCCACCAATAAAAACTCAATTAGTTACCGCATGGTATACTCCTCAAATTCCTGTAAGTGCAGGACCTGAAAGATATTGGGGCTTACCGGGTTTAATTTTAGAAATTAATGCAGGAAGAACTACTATGTTATGTACAGAAATTGCTATAAACTCAGACGAGATTGTTGAAATTAAAAAGCCAACTAAAGGTAAAGAAGTTTCTAGAGATGAATATGATGTAATGATGAAAAAAAAGTCAGAAGAATTGAGAGAACAATTTCAGAATAGAAGAGGTGGAGGAAGAAGATTCTAATTTAAGAAAATCAAAAAAATGAACATTAAAAAGATATTTACACTAGTCATATTTATGACTACGCTAATTACCAATGCTCAAATTAAATTAACAGGTGCTATTAAAGACAGTATTGGACCCTTGGAAATGGCAAATGTAATCGCCTTAGATACTGTGTCTAAAAAAATAGTGTCCTATGGTTTTACTGATGCTAATGGACAATATAAATTAGATCTACAAAAAAACACAGTCTACAATATTAAAATTAGCTACATAGGGTTAAAATCTATTGATGTTTTTGTAAAAACGTTAGCTACTGATCTAGTTAAAAACTATGAAATGTCTTCCGACAACACGCTAGATGAAATTACAATTGTTTCTAAAATGCCTGTTCGAATAGAAGGAGACACTATCATTTACAATGCAGACTCCTTTAAGAATGGAACAGAACGAAAACTAGAGGATGTCTTGAAAAAATTACCCGGTGTTGAGCTCAATGATGCTGGAGAAATTGAAGTAGAAGGGAAGGTAGTAGAAAAAATAATGGTTGATGGAAAAGAATTTTTTAGTGGAGATACTAAATTAGCCACAAAGAATATTCCTTCCAATGCAGTTGACAAAATTCAAGTATTAAGAAATTATGGAGACGTAAGTCAATTAAGAGGAGTTCAAGATAACCAAGATAGAGTAGCGATTAACATTAAACTAAAAGAAGGAAAAAAGAATTTTTGGTTTGGTGATGTTACTGCCGGATTAGGAAATGCTACAAATGATGATTTATATCTTTTTCAACCCAAATTATTTTATTACACCCCAAAATATACCATCAATATCATAGGGGATCTTAATAATCTTGGTGATGTTGTGCTAGATAGAAATGACATCAGAGGTTTTGGTGGCGGTTTTAGAAGTCAAAGTCCTTCTAATGGAACAAATTT
>CALKFR010000057.1 GCA_938084555.1 uncultured Flavobacteriaceae bacterium
CGAATCATTAAAATTGAATTAGTGGTTTGTAACATGATCATTAATTTCGTTCACAAAATTATTACTTTTTAGCTTCCAAAAAAAAGAAGCGTCCTTTTAAATTAAAATAAATAATTAACATGTCTTTGAGTTTTATTTAACAAAACTTAATGCCTATTCTGTTTAACAGTTATATAGTTTTGTTAAACAATTTAAAAATTTATACATATGAAAAATTTATTTAAAATCGTCCCTATTTTATTAATCTCGTTAACTACATTACAATCTTGTAACAATAATGACGATGAAAATGTTGAAGATGTTAGCACTATTGTTAATCTAGCAGTTGATTCTGCAGATTTAACAAGTTTAGTAGCAGCATTAGACCGAGCAAATTTAGTTTCTACTTTAAACGGAGAAGGACCTTTTACTGTTCTAGCACCTACAAATGATGCGTTTGCAGCATTTCTTAGTGCCAATAATTTTAACAGTTTAGAGGATGTTCCAGTAGACACTTTAACAAAAATATTACTAAATCATGTTATCAGTGGCTCTTTGACATCTACTGACCTTTCTACAGGGTATGCAAACACTTTAGCTACCAGTGCAGCTTCACAGACACCACTATCTATTTATGTAGATACCTCTAATGGGGTTAGATTTAATGGTGTTTCATCTGTATCAGCAGCAGATATTTTAGCAGTGAATGGAGTAATTCACAAAGTTGATGCAGTTATTGGTTTACCCAATATAGTAACATTTGCAAGTGCAGATCCTAACTTTTCAACTTTGGTGAGTGCATTGACCAGAAGTGACTTAACAACAGATTTTGTAAGTGTATTATCTACAGCAACAGGAACTTCACCAGCACCTTTTACAGTATTTGCACCTATCAATGATGCTTTCAATAGACTATTAACAGAATTAAATTTAGCTTCATTATCAGAAATAGATGAGCCTACACTAGATGTTGTTTTAAAATACCACGTTGTAGGAGGAGCTAATGTATTAGACTCTAATTTAACTGATAATTTAACAGTTAGTACACTTAGCGGAGATATTACTGCAGACATTACAGGAGGAGCAAGATTAACTGACTCTTCTGGGAGAGTAAGTGATATAATTGCAACTAACGTACAGGCAAATAATGGAGTGATTCACGCTATTAACAATGTAATTTTACCTTAAATTTTACAAACCTTTATAAAATATTAAAGTCCATCATTATGATGGACTTTTTATTTGAATTAAAAATAAAAAAAATAATCTTATTATATGTAATGATTTTTTGCACTAGTTTTTACTTGTAAACTTTTTTTTCAATCACTAACTTACAAATAGAAAACTTATTTATCTCTGATTAAAGGTAAAGTTGAACATCTTAGTAACCCTTCTTGTTTAGAAATTTCTGAGTAAGGTACTTTTTCCACAATAAAACCTTTTTCTTCTAGCCATAAATTTAATCTTGTAAAGTTCTTTTCTGAAATGATTATATCCTCTGATATAGAGAAAATATTACTATTCATCTCATACATTTCATCTTTAGATATTTCAAAGATATTCTCTTTTCCAAAATAATTAACCAACCAGTCAAACTCTTCTTCAATAAGAAATCCATTCTTATGAAGAATTGCCATGTCTTTACCTATGGGCTGAAAGCAACAATCTAAGTGCAAAGCATTTTCTTTTGGATTATCATTAGATTTTCTTAGTTCAAATGATTTTACAATTTTGTTTGGAAATAATTCCTGTATAGCTCTGACTGCATGAATGTTAGTTCTTGCAGTAATATATTCTGAATAATCTTTCCCTGAGTAAGTCCCAATAAAAATATAATTATTCCAGGGCATTACATCTCCACCTTCAACATGACATTGTTCTGGAAGTATTATTCTATTTTCTTCTGGGATTTGTTCTAAAACATGACGTATTGCAGTAATCTCTTGATCTCTATCTGGTAAAATATTAGCCTTGATAAACTTATCCTCAATTACAAAGCCAATATCTCTTGAAAAAATTTGATTGTAATTTTTTATAACCTCAGGGCGAAACACTTGAATATCATATTTTTCAAATACATTCATTACAGATTCTATTTCTAAAATCATATCTTGTTCTTTTGGGTAAGTACCAGCAATAATATGTAATTTGCTTTTTGGATCATAACATTCTTCTGGGCTTGGGGAGGGTCCGTTGTGATCTGCGATACCCAAAATAACAGACCTCAATCGAGAGGTTTCATTTTGAATATTTAAGTGTAACATACAATCGGGTTATGTGGTAAAATGAACAAGAAAGAGTTGAAAATGAATTCTGGAAATTTTACTTGTTTCGGTTTGTAATTATTCTACCTTTGAGATATATTTTTAAATTCTCTTTGAGTTTCACCAGTATAAATTTGACGCGGACGTCCAATAGGTTCTTTTCTTAAACGCATTTCGCACCAATGGCCAATCCATCCAGGCAAACGACCTAATGCAAACATCACTGTAAACATTTCAACAGGTATTCCCATAGCTCTGTAGATAATTCCTGAATAAAAATCTACATTTGGATAAAGTTTTCTATCCACAAAGTATGGATCATTTAAGGCTTCTTTTTCTAGAGATTTTGCAATTTCTAAAATAGGATCATCAATTCCCAAATCATTTAATACCTCATAAGCAGCCACTTTAATTATTTTTGCTCTTGGATCAAAGTTTTTGTAGACTCTATGACCAAATCCCATTAATCTAAAAGGATCATTTTTATCTTTGGCCTTTGCCATATATTTTTTTGTATCTCCACCATCTTCTCTAATAGCTTCTAACATTTCGAGTACAGCTTGATTTGCACCTCCATGCAATGGACCCCACAAAGCAGAAATACCAGATGAAATTGAAGCAAATAAACCTGCATGTGATGAGCCAACTATACGAACCGTAGATGTTGAACAATTCTGTTCGTGGTCTGCATGTAAAATGAGGAGTTTGTTTAAGGCTGTAATAATAACTTGATTAGGAACATAATCCTCATTTGGTTTCTTAAACATCATTTTTAAAATATTTTCAACATAACCCAAGGAATTGTCTCCATACTCAAGAGGTAAACCAAGCTTCTTTCTGTAAGCCCATGACACCAATACAGGGATTTTTCCTAGTACTTTAACAATATTATCGTATAAAGATTTCTTAGTTCGTTGATAATCGATGTTATTTATTTTATCATTAGAGGGGTTAAAAGCGGTAAGAGCACTAGTAAGAGACGATAGAACACCCATGGGATGAGCTGATTTTGGAAATGCATCTAATATTTTTCTAACATCTTCATCTACGATTGAATTTTCTTTAATGTCTTCATGAAATTTTTGGAGTTCTTCTTTTGATGGCAATTCTCCAAAAATCAATAAATAAGCAACTTCTAAGAAATCTGCTTTTTCAGCTAACTCTTCAATTGAATAACCTCGGTAGCGCAAAATTCCTTTTTCTCCATCTAAAAAAGTGATTGCACTTTGGCAGGCTCCTGTGTTTTTATAACCTGCATCTATAGTAATAACTCCATCAGTAACTCCTCTTAGAGTTTTAATATCGATAGCAATCTCATTTTCAGTACCTACTATTAATGGAAATTCATATGAATTTTCCCCAATCTGCAATTTCGCCTTATCTATCATGTTCAGTATATTTTAATTTGTTAAGAAGCCTACAAAGATAGCTATTTTAAAGGATTTTTAAAAAAAGCTAGGAGGGTTTTTGAATATGAAAAAATAAGGTTCTCTGATTATAAGATCAAAAAAAACCTCAACATATACATGAAGAGGTTTTGATTAGGTATTTGAATGTAAGTTTATAAATTGAATGCTTTTTCTTGAGGAAAAAATGCAATATTACCTAATTCTTCTTCTATTCTTAATAATTGATTGTATTTAGCCATACGATCTGAACGAGATGCAGATCCTGTCTTAATTTGACCACAATTTAATGCGACTGCTAAATCTGCAATTGTAGTATCCTCAGTTTCTCCAGAACGATGACTCATTACAGAGGTATACCCTGCATTTTTTGCCATATTAACTGCATCAATTGTTTCAGTTAATGTTCCTATTTGATTTACTTTTATAAGAATAGAATTAGCAATACCATTTTCTATTCCACGAGACAAACGCTTAACATTTGTTACAAATAAATCATCACCTACCAATTGAACTTTATGACCAATTTTTTCAGTGAGATACTTCCAACCCTCCCAATCATTTTCATCCATGCCATCTTCAATTGAGATAATTGGATAATTAGAAGCTAGTTCAGCTAGGTAATCTGCCTGTTCTTTACTTGATCTTACCTTACCTGTTTCACCTTCAAACTTAGAATAATCATAATTACCGTTTTCATAAAACTCTGCAGCTGCACAATCCAAAGCTATCATAATATCATCACCTAGCTTGTAACCCGCATTTTTAACAGCTATTGCTATAGTATCAAGTGCATCCTCTGTTCCTTCTAATGTTGGAGCAAAACCTCCCTCATCACCTACTGCAGTAGAAAGGTTTCTATCATGAAGAACTTTCTTTAAATTATGAAAGATTTCAGATCCCATTTGCATTGCTTGAGAAAAGGTAGATGCTTTTATTGGCATAACCATAAATTCTTGAAAAGCGATAGGTGCATCAGAATGAGAACCACCATTAATAATATTCATCATAGGAACAGGAAGCGTATTAGCAGAAACACCACCTATATATCTGTATAAAGGAATCCCTAATTCAGCAGCTGCAGCTTTAGCTGTAGCAAGAGAAACACCTAAAATTGCATTGGCACCTAATTTTGACTTATTTGGAGTTCCATCCAAATCTATCATCATTTGATCTATTTTGTTTTGTTCAAAAACTGAGAACCCAAGTAACTCTTGAGCTATTATTGTGTTCACATTGTCTATGGCATTAAAGACACCTTTACCCATAAAATCTTTGCCTCCATCTCTTAATTCTACAGCTTCATGTTCTCCTGTAGAGGCACCAGATGGTACTGCTGCCCTACCTAGATATCCATTTTCTGTAGTAACATCAACTTCTATTGTAGGGTTTCCTCTCGAATCAAAAATTTGCCTTGCGTGAACGTTTATAATAATACTCATTTTATTAAAATTTATAATTTAAAAAATTTCTTTAATTCATCAACCGCTAAATTACATAATATGGGGGTTTTAAATTTATATTATCATTAATTTATTACGAAAACGATTTCATCTCTTGGGAGTTATAACTGTTTGAAAATTAAAATTTAAGCAAAAAAAACCCACTCCTAAGAGTGGGAAAAATTGCTATGAAAAAGAAAGTGATGTTAAACATCACTGATGTAAAAGTAATACATATTCATTAAATGAACAAGCATTAATAATAAAAAAAAGTGGTTTATATTACAAAATTGATAAAGACTATCTTATGAATATATTGATATAGCAAAAAAAATAAACATATGTTAATTATTTGATATTTTCTATAAATTGATCAAATAAGTACACTGAATCATTAGGACCAGGACTGGCTTCAGGATGGTATTGAACAGAAAAACAGTTTTTATTTTTTACTCGAATACCAGCAACTGTCTGATCATTGAGATGAACATGGGTTATTTCTATATCTTGATGAGATTCTGTTTCTTCTCTATTTATGGCAAAACCATGATTTTGAGATGTAATTTCACCTTTACCTGTAAGTAAATTTTTCACTGGATGATTTATTCCTCTATGCCCATTATGCATTTTATAGGTAGAAATTCCATTTGCTAA
>CALKFR010000058.1 GCA_938084555.1 uncultured Flavobacteriaceae bacterium
ACTTAATTAATCATCCAGAAATTAAACACGGTACAATACGCGTTGGTTTTACTCCTGACGAAGAAATTGGTAGAGGCGCTCATAAATTTGATGTCGAAAAATTTGGCGCACAATGGGCTTATACTATGGATGGCAGCCAAATTGGCGAATTAGAATATGAAAATTTTAATGCAGCTGGTGCAAAAATAACGATTACTGGTAAAATTGTTCACCCTGGATATGCAAAGGGAAAAATGATAAATTCAATAACTATTGGAAGTGATTTTGTATCGAGGTTACCCTCTAAAGAAGTTCCTGAATCTACGGAAGGATATGATGGTTTTTTTCATTTACACCAATTTCTAGGTAAAGTAGAACAAACTACTTTAAACTTCATCATAAGAGATCATGACCGTGATTTATTTGAGGGCAGAAAACAATTTATGTTAGACTTAGTAGAGAAAATGAATATTGAACTTGGGGTTAATGCTATAGAAATTGATATGAAGGATCAATATTACAATATGAAAGAAAAAGTAGTTCCAGTAATGCACATCGTAGATATTGCTGAAGAAGTAATGAATGACATTGGTATTACACCGTTAATTAAACCTATAAGAGGAGGTACAGACGGTTCTCAACTCTCTTTTATGGGGCTTCCATGTCCTAATATATTTGCTGGTGGTCATAACTTTCATGGTAGATATGAATATGTTCCTGTAGAATCTATGATGAAAGCTACTGAGGTAATTATTGGTATTTCAGAAAAAGTAGCTGTTAAATTTAAAGACTAGGATAGTTTTTTATGTTTTCCTTTTACCCCTCTGAAAAAAGTATGAAAATATTCAAAATCTTTTTCCTTACTAATAGTGGTATAAAAGGGTTCTGAAATTTTTATTTGCTTGTTCTCAAAATCTAAAGTTGCCATAACTATTGGAACATTAGCGCCTTTTGCTATATAATAAAAACCTGTTTTCCATTGCGTTACTTTTTTTCGAGTTCCTTCTGGAGAGATTCCAAGTCTGAATTCTTCTTTATTTTTGAATATTTGAACAATAGCATCTACCATATTACAACTTTGACTTCTGTCTACAGGAGTTCCACCTAATGCTCTAAAAACAAATCCAAAGGGGCCATTAAATAAAGAACTTTTACCTATAAAATTTATTTTTTCACCGGTATAATTTCTTGCTAATATAGCTATTGGGAAGTCTTGCCAACTAGTATGCGGAGCTGCTATTACAACATATTTATTTAAATGTTTGGGAAAGTTACCCACTAATTTCCAACCTAAAATTCGTTTGAATATAAATTTTGATAATTTTTGCATCTTCAAATTTAAAAGTTTTAAATTTAAGGACTTATTTTTGATTCATGATGGATTTACTTATTAACTTGATTATCATATTGGCTGGTATTTTTATTGGTTTATATTTAGGAAGAAACTTTAGCAAATTAAAATTTGAAAAAAAACATGCAGCTCTTGAAGAAAGAAATTTATTTTTAAATGAAAATCTTAATGACGCAACTGAAGATTTAAAAAAGACCCAACTTGAAAAGGAAGATTTAATAGCTTTAAAAACTCGTTTAGCCACAGAATTAAAAAATTCTGAAAGTGAAATGTTAAAAAATAAAGAAGAATTAAATAATATTCAGGAAAAATTTACAAAAGAATTTGAAAACTTAGCCAATAAAATTTTAGAGGAAAAATCAACAAAGTTTACTGAACAAAATAAATTAAACATCACCTCTATCTTGAATCCTTTAAAAGAAAAAATAGAAGGTTTTGAAAAAAAGGTATCTGAATCTCAAAAAGAAAGTGTTGGGATGCATTCTGCACTCAAGGAGCAACTCAACAATTTAAAAGATTTAAATTTACAGATGAGTAAAGAGGCCATTAACCTTACTAAAGCATTAAAAGGAGATAGTAAAGCTCAAGGAGATTGGGGAGAAACTCAATTAGAAATTCTTCTAGAAAAAGCAAATCTTGCCAAAGACATTCACTTTACCACTCAAGGTGGCTACAGAGATGAAGATGGAAGATTAAAAAAACCTGATTTTATCATTAATTTACCAGACAATCGTCACCTTATTGTAGATTCTAAAGTTTCTTTAACTAACTATGAAGCCTATTTTAATTCTGAAGATGAAGAACAAAAGAAACTACATCTTAAAAAACATGTTGAAAGTATTAGAAAGCACATTAAGGAGTTAAGTGAAAAAAAATATGAGACTCTATATGAAATTAATGCTCCAGACTACGTATTGATGTTTGTTCCTATAGAACCGGCTTATTTATTAGCTCTAAATAATAATAATCAATTATATTTAGAAGCTTTAGATAAAAATGTTGTTTTGGTGTCTACATCTACCCTACTAGCTACTTTAAGCACAGTTTCCTCAATGTGGAGGCAAGAAAACCAGAAAAATAATGTACTAGAAATTGCTAATCAAGCCGGAAGATTATATGATCAATTTGTAAATCTAACAGATGATTTAATTAAAGTGGGTACTCAACTTAAAACCGTTCAAGGGAGTTATGACACCTCTATGAAAAAACTTACTGGAAAAGGAAATCTTGTTAAAAAAGTAGAAAAAATTAAAGAGTTGGGTGCAAAGACTAGCAAAATAATGAATAAAAATTTACTAGATAGAGCATCTGAAGGCTAGTCTATGATTAATTTCAGGACCTCATTTTTAGTTTCAGAGCTAAATCTTGCAATATAAACTCCTTTTTGATATTGACTTAAATTAATTTGATCATTGTTTTTTAAATCAATTTTTTTAGTGATTAACCTCCCTGAAATATCAAAAACTTGTAAGCTTACTATTTCCTGATTTGCAACTGAAAGTTTAAAAACTCCATTAGCACTCGGGTTAGGATATACAGCAAATTTAGTGTCTTTTAGGTTATTTACACTGCTCAAGACACCACTTCCTTCTTTAATAATTATGGCTTGATTTGCAGCTATATTATTAATAATTTCTGATTCTCCTGTTGCTGTCCAAGTAACTTTAACATAATCAACCTCGGTTGCATTACCCATTCCAAAAAATTCATAAAAAGAATTTTGAGATAAGTACCCCTCACCTGCTAATGTATATCTATATTGAGATTGTCCATTAATATTTATTTCTATGGTATTTCCAATTCCATCTCTGTTAGAAATAACGCCCTCTAGTTTCACTTTCAACCAATTGTTTTGATTAGAGGTATTGTTCTGCCATAGAAAATTGTTGTCTGTGTCATTAACTACAACAATTTCTGGCTTTCCATCATTGTTAATATCTCCAATAGCATTTGAATAACTTTCTCTGTTATCTGAATCAAAACCAATGTCTTGAGGAATAATAAAAGTTTCATCATTTTGCTGGTGGTAAAAAGCAGACGATAAAAATTGTGCACTACCATCTAAACTACTACTTACATATAGATCTAAAAAACCATCATTGTCTGCATCTAAAAATACAGATCCCCATCCCAAACTATTAAATGATGTTCCTGTTTCAGTTGCTATATTTGTAAAAGTACCATCACCATTATTTTTTAATAATACATTACCTATAATAGTTGAAATTTGACTGAATGGAGTATTTGTAATGTATATATCAAACCAACCATCGTTATTAAAATCCCCAAGTGTAGTAGACATTGCACTAATATCTATACCTGCGTTACTGAAGTCTGAAACATCCTCAAAAACACCATCTCCTAAATTTCTATATAATCTGTTGATGTTTTCTTCTTTATCGTTTGAAACATATATGTCTTGTAAACCATCTTTATCATAATCAAAAAAAATAGAACAGAAAGACAATTGACCTTCTAAGGATATTCCTGAACTATCAGTAATATCTACATATGTTCCTGAATCATTTCTATATAAATAATTATGATCTATTGGGGACCTATTAGATATAAAGAGATCTAAATCACCATCATTATCAATATCACCAAATGATGCTCCATAAGTAAATAGATCTGTTTGAAATATTCCAATAGTAGAAGATATGTCAGTAAAATTCATCTCTCCGTCATTAATGTAAAATGAATTTTTACCCTCGAGAGCTGTTACAAATAAATCTTTGTCACCATCATTATCATAATCTACCCAAATTACTTGCTTTGTTTTGTTAGTATTTGAAATGCCATTGAAACTAACCAAATTAAATTCGCCATTAGTATTTTTTAAAAAATAGATATTTTCTCCATTTTCTGAAGTATACGTTATATCATCCCAGCCATCATTGTCAAAATCTGCGAAGGAAACTCCACCTCCATATTCAGAATCACCATAACTATAATTAACTCCAATTTGAGCTGCAACATTATCAAAAGCTAATTGAGCATTTGCTAAATTTGAGAATATTATAAATAAAATAAAAACTCTGATAGCCATGTTTAATTGTATTGAAAATATATTTTAAGAGGTGAATAAGGGTCTATGACTCATTAAATTGTGTACCTTTTCTTTTACTGAATTTAGGATGCTTTCATTTTCTGAATTATTAATGACTTCATCAATTAAATCAACAATTACTAACATGTCATCTTCCTTTAAACCTCTAGTAGTTACTGCAGGAGTTCCAATTCTTATCCCAGAGGTAACAAAAGGTGACTTATCATCAAAAGGAACCATATTTTTATTAACTGTAATTTCTGCCTTTCCTAGGGCTGCTTCAGCTTCTTTACCGGTAATGTTTTTATTTCTAAGATCTATTAACATCACATGATTGTCTGTACCACCTGATATTAAATCATAGTCTTTGGAAACAAAAGCTTTAGCCATAGCTGAGGCATTTTTCTTTACTTGAATCTGATAGTGCAAAAATTCATCAGTTAGCGCTTCGGAAAATGCAATTGCCTTAGCTGCTATAATATGTTCTAACGGACCTCCTTGATTTCCTGGAAAAACACCGCCATTGAGTAAAGCTGACATTTTCTTTAATTTTCCATTTTTGAGTTTTAAACCAAAAGGGTTGTCAAAATCTTTACCCATTAAAATTAAACCACCTCTTGGACCTCTAAGCGTTTTATGGGTGGTTGTTGTAACTACATGACAATGTGGAAGAGGATCATTTAAAATTCCTTTTGCAATCATTCCAGATGGATGGGAAATATCTGCTAATAATAATGCATTTACACTATCTGCTATTTCTCTAAAACGTTTAAAGTCTATATCTCTAGAATAAGCGGAGGCTCCAGCTATGATAAGTTTTGGCTGTACCTTAAACGCAATTTCTTGTATAGTATCATAATTTAAAACACCTGTTTCTTTATCGACACCATAAAAATGGGGTTCATAAAGTTTACCTGAAAAATTAACGGGTGACCCATGAGTAAGATGCCCTCCGTGAGACAAATCAAAACCTAATATTCTATCTCCTGGAGTTAAGCAAGCGTGAAAAACAGCAGTATTAGCTTGTGAGCCAGAATGAGGCTGAACATTTGCATATTCAGCTCCATACAACTCTTTTGCCCTATCTATAGCTAATTGTTCAACAACATCTACAATTTCACATCCACCATAATACCTTTTCTGGGGATATCCTTCTGCATACTTATTTGTTAAAACAGAACCAGCAGCCTCCATTACTTGATCACTAACAAAATTCTCTGAAGCTATTAATTCTAAGCCATTTAATTGTCTTTTTTTTTCAGCTTCTATCAATTCAAAAATTTCTGTATCTCGTTGCATTGTTAAAATTTAATTAAGAAATTCAAATGTACTCAAAAAACGTTTTTAAGATGATAACTTTCCCCTATATTTGATACAAACTTTATTAACAATTTTTAATGAAACTAACAGCCAATAACCCAAAAAGAAAATCTTGGTTAAAAGTATCCGAAAACTCTGATTTTCCAATACAAAATATACCCTTTGGAGTTTTTATCACTAAAGATGATATTATTACAATTGGAAGTAGAATTGGTGATTTTGCTATAGATTTAGGAGCTTTTCATCAACTAGGATATTTTAAAGGTATTCCACTAACTGAGGATATTTTTTTGCAAGATAATTTAAATGATTTCATAGCAGACGGAAGAAAAACTTGGCGACTGGTTAGAAATCGTATTGCTGATGTTTTTGATGTTACCAATGGTGTTTTAAGAGATAATGCTACACACAAAGAGAAGATTATATTCAGAATGGATGAAGTAGAGATGTTATTGCCGGTAAGTATTGGTGATTATACAGATTTCTATGCAAGTAAAGAACATGCTACAAACGTTGGTAGTTTATTTAGAGATCCTGAAAATGCCCTTCTTCCAAACTGGCTTCATATTCCTATAGGATATCACGGACGTAGTTCATCTATTATACCATCAGGAACAAAAATAAGAAGACCTTTTGGTCAAACAAGACCACTAGAAGGCTCTAAAACCCCCGGTTTTGGTCCCTCAAAATTATTAGATTTTGAATTAGAAATGGCTTTTATTACTACAGCATCAAATAACTTAGGGGAAAGAATTCCAGTTGAAGAAGCTGAAGAATATATTTTTGGACTAGTTCAGTTTAATGACTGGTCTGCAAGAGATATTCAAGCTTGGGAATATGTTCCTTTAGGCCCTTTTTTGGGTAAAAGTTTTGCCTCAACTATTTCACCTTGGATAGTAACTTTAGATGCCTTAGAGCCATTTAGAGTTGAAAACCCAAAACAAGATTTTGAACCACTTCCTTATCTTCAAGTTGATGGAAAAGGAAGTTTTGATATTAATCTTCAAGTAGGAATTCAACCTGATGGTGAAAAAGAAACTGTTATAGCTAATTCAAACTTTAAATATATGTATTGGACTATGGCGCAACAATTGGCTCATCACACCGTAAATGGTTGCCCAGTAAATGCAGGTGACATGATGGGTAGTGGTACAATATCAGGCCCAACTAAAGATAGTTATGGGTCAATGTTAGAACTTACATGGAAAGGGCAAAATCCAATCAAATTAAATGATGGATCTGAAAGAAAATTTATTAATGATTATGATACCGTAATTATGAGAGCGTATTGTGAAAATGATAGTATTAGAATTGGTTTTGGAGAATGTATAGGTCAAATCATACCTGCAAAATAAATCTTTAATTTTATTACAAAACAAAAATTCTAAACAGAAAGCTTTTTTGTATGAATAAATTTATTCCTCAACAGGAGGATGACCATGAATTTTTTCAAAATCTTCATCAAAATTAGCCCTCAAATAAGCCTTTAGCTTTTTTCGATAATCATCTTTTAACCAAGTAATGAAGTTATGTGTACTTTTGGATATACATTTGGAATATCTATTAATTCGATCATCTATTTCTTCACCTAATAATTTAACTAAAGCTAGAGAATCATAGACATCTTCACTATTTTCTATACATATCTTCGCATGGTTTATAATAGACCTTTCAAGTACTTTTTTAGAGGACTCTCCTGCTCTAATTGTACTTAAATATTCATTTTTTATGTCAAAATAAAGATTGGAAGATTTAGAAAACTCTTTTTTAATATCACTTGGAAGTTCAAATCTGAATTTGCCCTCAATCTCTTCGTCTGATAAAATTGCATCTAAATAATAATCTGGTGCTCTAAACATTCTTTGCCAATCTAAATCTGCACCCCAAGCACCAAATCTGTGAAAATTATTTCCTAAATCAACAACATTAAAAGTTGTTTTATTATCTAAAATTCTAGATCCACGACCAATCATTTGATAGTAAAGAGTTAAAGATTTAGTAGCTCTATTTAATATAATAGACTCTATAGTGGGTTCATCAAATCCAGTTGTTAAAATACTTACAGAGGTTATAATAGCATTTGGTGTTTTTTTAAACCATCTTAAAATAAAATCACGTTCCTTTTTTGTATTAGTATTATCTAAATGTGCAATTGGATATCCAGCTCTTTTAAATGCATGAAAAACTTGAATAGAAGTATGAATACCATTGTTAAAAATTAAAGTCTTTTTTCCTTTCGATGTTTCTTCGTATGCGCTTACTAGTTTTGACAGCATGTTGGCATTTGTATACAAATCCTCAGAAGATTTAACAGTATAATCACCATTAGCGCCAACTTCAAGAGATGTTAAACCAACATTGTAAGAATACATATTTGCTCTGGCTAAATAATGATTTTCTATTAAATGCTCGATTGTTTCTCCCACATATAGTTCTTTGTAGTTTTCATACATTGGTAATTTAATATTAGAACTTAACGGAGTAGCTGTAACCCCTAGAATGAATGAATCATCAAAAAATTTAAAAATCTTAGTAAATGAATTATAGTGGGCTTCATCAACAATAACAAGTCCTATATCAGATATATCTAACTTATCATCAATTAATCTATTTTTTAAGGTTTCTACCATAGCCACAAAACAATGATAATTATCTTGATCATCTAAATTGGCCGTACTATTTATGATTTTATTAAGAACTCCAAATTCACCAAGCATATTTGAAGTTTGTTTACTTAATTCAATTCTGTGAGTTAGCACTAGAACTTTTTTATTATACTTAGAAATGTATTGTCTTACAATTTCAGAGAAAATCACAGTTTTACCACCTCCGGTAGGTAATTGATATAATAAATGGTAATCATCTGGAGCATTATTAAAACGTTGAAATATTTCTTCAATAGCAATTTTCTGATAATTATAAAGCTCTTTTCCTGAAGTATTTTTTACTGTATTTATTTTAGACAAAATTTAAATAATTTATTGAAAAATGTATTAAAGATATTTTTTTAAACTTACTGAAGTAATATCATAATGAGAAGCATGTTTTACGGCTACTTTATTTCTTATAATTAATAATTGAGGAGATTGATGCTGAACTTGGAAGATGTACCCTACTTCATCTGAAATATTTCTATAACTTAGTAAATCTAGATAATAGACTTTGATGTTACTCATAGAAATTTCAAATAATTTCTCAAAACGTTTTATTACCATTTTACTTATACCACATCGGGTTGAATGTTTGAAAATAAGTATAGTTTCAGATTTAGATAACTCTTTGATTATATTTATTTGATCTAAAGAATTGAAAGGTATCCAATTAACAAAAGTTTCTTCCTCTACTTTTTGCTTATTTCCCAAAATTCTATTAAATATTCCCATCAATATATTTGATTCGCAAAAATACAATCTAATTACTTAAAAAAACGAATCAGACCTTTTTAAATACATTAATGAAAAAATATTTTTAACAATAAAATGTCTAAAATTATTTAAGCTTGATTGTATTATTATTATATTAGTTAAAATAATTACTTCTAATGAAAAAACTAATTCTAACGTTTCTCTTTTTTTTTGTAACCTTGATTTCTTATTCTCAGGAAATTACTACATACTATTTCATTCGTCATGCCGAGAAGTTACGAATAGATAAAACAGATAAAAATCCTAATTTAAATTACAAAGGAT
>CALKFR010000059.1 GCA_938084555.1 uncultured Flavobacteriaceae bacterium
AAAACCATCTTACTACACGACGTAGCAGATACAAGATTGTTTTCTTGGGTACCTCAAGAAGTAAAAGACGGATCAGTACAAACCGCTCCATTGAAAAATGTAGCAAAAGCAAATTAACCAAATGACATTTTTATATACCCGTACCAACACGTGGAATAGTACACCACAACCAACAGAACATACCATTAAGTTATGGGAACACATCTCACAAAAGAAAAACTGGAGAATAGTTCAGCTACCTAATGGATTTTTGCAAACCGAATACAAGGAACTAGATACAGACAACTGGATTGATGTTACAAGAAGAGAAACCATAGCTGGAGCAGAGCAAGCAATAGATGCTTCGATAGCTCATTACAAGCAAAAGCTAGAGTTTACCAAAGGACCTAAAGTAGTTAAAACCTTTAAGTAGTATTCAAAATAAATTAAATTTAATTAAATAAAAATGGAAGAAATAAAGTTAGTAAAAGACTTGGCTTTTGGCGATACTGCTAGAAGTCAGGTCTTAACTGGCGTTGAGAAACTTACTAACGCAGTGGGTTCTACGCTAGGTGCAAGTGGAAAATGTGTTATAATAGAAGATGGTAATGGAAAGCCACAAATAACAAAAGATGGAGTAACAGTTGCTAATAGTATAATATTAAGAAATCCAGTAGAAAATATTGGAGCTACTTTGATAAAAGAAGCAGCACAAAGAACAGTTAAAGAGGCTGGAGACGGAACTACAACGGCAA
Source organism: uncultured Flavobacteriaceae bacterium (assembly GCA_938084555.1). Classification (GTDB taxonomy): domain Bacteria; phylum Bacteroidota; class Bacteroidia; order Flavobacteriales; family Flavobacteriaceae; genus Polaribacter. The sequence goes on from CALKFR010000059.1 coordinate 735, forward strand.
CTATATTAGCTCACGCAATACTAACGCAGGCTAATGAGCATTCATTATTAGATAATGTTAGAAATATAAAAAAAGGTATTAACTCAGCTGTTGAAAAAGTTGTTAAATATATAAGTAAAACTAAGAAAAAAGTTTCTGGCAGCAAAATACTTCAAGTAGCTACTATATCTGCTAATAACGACAAAGAGTTAGGAACTATAATAGCAGAAGCTTTTAAGCTAGTAGATGAAACAGGTGTTGTTACAATGGAAATAACAGATAACCCAGATACATCAGTAGAACTAATAGATGGCTTACAGTATCAAAAAGGCTTAACTAATTCTAACTTTATAACAGATAAAGATAAAGGTGTTGCAGAACTTAACAATGCTAGAGTTTTAGTTGTAGAGTCTCATATAGAAAATATTAGAAAAATACAACCAGTACTAGAGTATGTTATAAAAAATAATGAAAATTTATTAATAATAGCAAACGTTGACCCTGAAGTTTTAAGTGCATTAGCAATGAATAAGGTTAAGGGAAATATAAAAGTAAATGTTATAGACGCACCTGCTTATGGTGTTTCTAAAAAAGACATACTTGACGATGTGTGCTTAATGACTGGGGCTACTTTAATAAATGAAGATCTTGGTGATGACATGGATATTATACAACCAGAGCATTTAGGTTTTTGTTTAAAAAGTACAACAAGTAAGTATGATACTCTTATAAAAGTAGATTTAACAGATAATCATTTAGTAAGTGATAAAGTAGATTTTTTAGAGAAGCAATTAAAAAATAATAAAAACGCTAGGTCTATAGTTAAAATAGAAACTCAATTAGCAAGGTTAAAAGCTAAAGTAGCTACTGTTAAAGTAGGTGCTAATTCAGAAGTTGAGTTAAAAGAAAAAAGTGATAGAGTTGAAGATGCTATTTGTGCTACAAAAGCCGCGATTAAAGAAGGCATAGTACCAGGTGGTGGTATAGCCTTGTTAAATGCTAGCTTTAATTTAAAACCAACTTGTATAGGTGAAGAAATATTGTATCAAGCAATAAGAAGACCACATGAGTTAATATTAAGCAACGCAGGTATTGAAAAATTAGAAAAGCTTGAAGACGGTAAAGGATTAGATGTGGTTACAGGAAATACGGTAGATATGGTAAAAGCCGGAATTATAGATCCTTTGTTGGTTACTAAAAGCGCCTTGAAAAACGCGGCTTCAGTAGCTACAACTATATTATCAACTGATTGTGTTATTAATAATATTAGAGCATGAGAGCAGTAGGTAAATATATAGTTATAAAACCATTAAAAGAAGTAAACGTTAAAACAGAGGGTGGTTTAATACTTTCTGATAAGCAACGTGAAGATATAAGATACAGGCAGGCAAGTGTAATTAACACAGGCACAGCCGTAGATCATATCAAAAAAGGCGATAATATATACTATGATAAAAGCGCTGGTTTTGGTATTGAAATAGAAAATAAACATTATACAGTCATTAAAGAATTTGATGTTGTAGTAATTTTGTAAATATGAGTAGATTACGTAAAGGTCGTAAATATAAAGGATCAGGTTTTTCAAGCACATTTAAGGATATGGTAAAAGGTGGTAATTCACCTTTTGCTGTTACTATAGGTTCTAACGTTAATGAAGAAGAAGATACAACACAAAGTGTTGAAGATCCAAATATCGCAGATGCTGCTAATGCTGCTAAGACAGATAAAGATATAGTTCCTTCTGATACTGACTACTCAAGAGAAGAAGTTGATTCTTATTTTCAAAGAAGAAAACTAGCAAAAGAAAAAGCAGAACTTGAAAAAGCAAAAGCCGATAAGGAAGCGGAAGAAAAACTAAAAGAAGAAGAAGCAGCAGAAATAGAAGAAGAAGAAAGAGAAAGTCTTAGTCAAGGTGAAAACATAGCAGATAGCTATGATGATGAGTTTGATCCTACGATGACAGGTAAAGAGAGAAGAGAAGAATCTAGAGAGAATAAAGGTCAAATAAGAGATGCTAAGAAAGAGGCTAAAACAGCTGCTAAAGATGAGTTTAAAAACAAAAAGCAAGATATTAAAGACTCTGGACTAAAAGGCAAAGATAAAAGAGATGCTAAAAAAGGAGCTAGAAAAGATAAAAGAGATGATAAAAAATCTATTAGGCAAAACAAAAGATCAGCTAAAAAGTCTAATAGAAAGTCTAAAAGAAAAGCTAGAAAAAATAAATGAGAAGATTAACTTCTAAAGATTTAAAAGAATTAAATTTATTAAAACATTATAGAATAATAAGAAAATGGGCTTGCAAAACAAGTGATTTAAACGATGCAGACTTAGAGCTGTTAATATACTTAGATGCTATAGACCATTTTACTAAACAAGATTTCAAACAAGGTACGTATTCATATAGTTGGGATAATAGACGCTGGAACAGATTATTGAAACAAGGGTGGATTACAGTGTGGCGAGAAAGAAACCGCACAACTCAAAAATATCATATATATAAAGTTTCGTATAAGTGTAAACAACTAATAAGTCGTATGTACCGTATAATGTTGGGTGAGGAAGATATGCCTTTGAGGAAACTAGAGTCAAATAACAAGTACTCTTTTAAAGTTACCGCTAAGGCTATATCTTTCGTTAACAGAGATAAAACAAGAACAAATGCCATATAAAAAAGAAAGTCCCTTTGCCAGCTTTAGAGATCCTAAAAGAGCTACTAAAAATTATAATCCGACAAATTTTCAAATGCCGGATATTAGTTCTATATATAGTAAAACTGCAGATGGTGAAAAAGTAGACGAAGTTGATGATACTAAAAAAACAGATGATAAAACTGTAGATCTAATAAACAAAGGAGAAAAAACTAAACAAGAGGCAACAGAAGGTCCAGTTACTAGAAAAAGTTTAAGACAAAATCGTAAAGCTGGAGAAAAAGAATTTAATAAAGAATTACGTAGAAACAGAAGATTGTCTAAAGCAAGCACTAAAGATATTACAGCAAAGGAAAGAGATTTTTATGAAGATGCTACAGATAAAATTCAAACTGAAAAAGATTTTAGAAAAGAAGCTAAAAAAGAAGGCTTTAATCCTGGAGATTATAAGACTAAATTAATGATGGACGAGCAAGCTGCTAAAGTAAAAAAGATGGA
>CALKFR010000060.1 GCA_938084555.1 uncultured Flavobacteriaceae bacterium
GTATATCCTAACCCATCTAATTCTAACTGGAATTTTAGAACGGGTAATACTGTTATAACTTCTGTTGAGGTATTTAATCTGTTAGGAAAAAGAGTAGTTTCACAAAACAACAACAGTACTGAAATTGCGATCTCTACTCAAGGATTAACTAGCGGAATTTATATCGCTAGAATTACTACAGAGCAAGGAGTGAAAAGTGTAAAATTAATTAGAGAATAATTTTTTAAATAATTCTTAATTAAATAAATAAACGCTCAGAACTTTTTTTCTGAGCGTTTTTATTTAACTATTAAAAATAAATACGATGAAAAATATAATTTTAGGAGTCTTCTTATTACTAGGACCTCTTGTATTCGCTCAACAACAAGAATACCTTCTTGATTTTGAATCAAATACGCCATCCGGAGTAGCCTCAAATTGGTATACATTTGATAATAACCCTGCTGCTGCTGAAGTAGTAGATAATCCAGATTTAGATGGCACAAACGCCATAAATACAAAGGTTTTAAAAGTAGTTGTTGGACCAGATAATGCTTTTTATGCTGGAGTTAATAATACTTGGCAAGACAGTGCCTTTGGTACCTGGGAAATTGACATGGGAGTAGCTAGTAACTTAACGCTTAGTATCGATATTAATAAAAATTATGTTGGTACTGTAGGAATTAAAATGGGAACTAATGCTGGAGGAACTACATTTCAAATCACAAATCAAAATGTTGGAAATACTGTTGTAAATGAATGGCAAACTTTAACATGGGACCTATCGGGAATTAACCCAAATGGAGATTTAACTAACATTAGTCAAATAGTTGTTTTTGTAGATTGGACTGAAGGATTACCAGATAGAGCTGAAAATAGCACAATCTATATTGATAATATTAAGTTTAATGCAAATAAACTTACTGATGCTCCTCCAGTAGATACCTGTGAGAATGGCATTCAAGATAATGATGAAACGGGTATAGATTGTGGAGGTTCATGTAATGCTTGCCCTACAAGTGAAGCTATAATTATAGAAGATTTTGAGGGGGTCCCTCCGCAAATTGCTGCAGATAACGGTTTAGGATCTGTAAGTATTGTTTCAGATCCAATGGCGGGAGGAACAAATGGTGAGGTTTTAAAAATAGTTACTTCTTCCTCAGCACCTGTTCCATGGCAAAATGCGCAAGTATTTTTACAAGATGACTATATTCATTTAATTTCATCAAATAAAGTGGTTACTGCAGATGTTTATTCGACCAATGCATTTTTTATGTTGGCCAAAGTAGTTGATGCCGTTGGTGGGACATTAGCTGATGAATCAGCTACAGATGATTATCACTCAGGATCGGGCTGGGAAACACTTACTTTTGACTTTGCTAACCCTAAAGATAATACCCCAGTGGCAGCATATATTTATGCTAGAATTCTTTTCTTTCCCATGTGGAACGGTAATGGATGGAATGCTAATGCTGAAACAACAACCTATGTAGACAATATCACGGCATTAAGTTCACAAACTGCAGGCCTAGAAAATAAAAATTTATTTGATGCTAAGGTATATCCAAACCCTACTTCAGATACTTGGACAATAAGTACTCAAAATAACATAATAACCTCAGTTGAAGTATTTAATCTATTAGGAAAAAGAGTTGTTTTACAAAACAACAACAGTACTAATCTTACAATTTCTACGCGAGGATTAACTAGTGGTGTTTATTTTGCAAGAATTAGTACAACACAAGGAGTAAAAAGCGTAAAATTAATTAAAGAATAAATTATTGTTTTATTAATTTATCCTTCTTTAAAACAAGACGTTAGGATGTTGAATTAATTTCAATCTACTAACGTCTTTTTTTATTTTTATTTCGTAGTACTTAATTGATTTTCGTTACTTTTAATATAATAATCTAATTCATGTTCATGAAAGCTCACTTTTCTCAATACTTACTATGTTTTTTAATTTGTTTTGCTTGCTCAAAAAATGAACCTAAAAAGGGAAATGATCTTGTACATGAGACAAGCCCTTATCTGCTTCAGCATGCTTATAACCCAGTGAATTGGAAAGCTTGGAATGAGAATACATTAAAATTAGCAAAAGCACAAAATAAACTTATTGTGGTTTCCATTGGATACTCTTCATGTCATTGGTGTCATGTAATGGAGGAAGAAAGCTTTGAAAATGATTCTATTGCTAAAATAATGAATGATAATTTTATCAATATTAAAGTAGATAGAGAAGAACGACCAGATGTAGATAAGGTATATATAAATGCTGTTCAATTGATGACAGGCAAAGGAGGATGGCCTCTCAATTGCATTACGCTCCCAGATGGAAGGCCTGTTTTTGGAGGAACCTATTTTACTAAAGATCAATGGAGTAATATATTAAAAGATGTCTCTAAACTTTATAAAGAAGACCCTGATAAAGTAGAAGAATACGCACAAAGGGTAACTGAAGGCATTCAAACTTCTGAATTAATCACTCTAAACAAAGAAGAGGCTGTCTTTAAAAATGAAGACATTATTACCGCAATAACGCTATCTAAAGAATTACTAGACACTATTAATGGTGGCTTCAAAGGAGCGCCTAAATTTCCATTACCAAACACCTTAGATTATTTACTAAGATACCAACACCATTTTAATGATCCAGTACTCTTTAATTATATTGAAAAATCATTAACTAAAATGGCTTTTGGAGGTATTTATGATCAAATCGGTGGTGGATTTTCTAGATACTCTGTTGATGATCGATGGCACATCCCTCATTTTGAAAAAATGTTATATGATAATGCTCAGCTAGTAAGTATTTATTCTAAGGCATATCTTCAAAATAAAAATGAACTATATAAAAATATTGTAAAAGAAACTCTTGCCTTTGTAGATAAGGAGTTAAATGCTAA
>CALKFR010000061.1 GCA_938084555.1 uncultured Flavobacteriaceae bacterium
CGATGAATACCGAACATCTTCCATACTAAATTCAGGATCTTCCTCTTTTGTTGGTGGATACTTAGCCATGATAGCATTTTTAAACCCCGCAGTTTCAAAAACTTTTTGCCAATCATCTACTCCTTGTTTGATATACTTCCTTAATTTTTTTGGTGTAGCAGGATCTAAATAATAGACAATTGGTTTTAGTGGTTCCACTAATTCTCCTCGGTGATAAGCCTGCAAGTCCTTTGGTTCTAATCTCCATCTTCTTATGTAACTTTTGGCATCTGCTTTTAAAGCCTCTGAATTATAATCAATAGTATTAACAGTAAAATAACCAACTCGTTTATCAAATAATCTCGGCACCATAGGTTCTTCAGGAAGCATAATCATAGATTGATTAACTCTTATAGTAATAGTATTGGTACTCTTATTACTAGGTGGAGCATCCGCATCAAAGGTAAAATCTTGAACAACTTCTATATTTTTCGGATAACTCTTAATCGAATTAATAAAGCTTCTAGATGCGTCTAATCTTTTTACTTTGTATCTCTTCCTTAGAGATGTTGGTAAACCACTAATAGCCTTAACATCTGAAGATAAAAATTTAGTAACCTCTACCAAAGTTGACGTAGAATCTGGGTTTTTAATTGAAGCATCAAAAGCATAAATGATAGGTTCTAAATTGTTTGATTTTACAGATTTATAGATGGGTAAACTATCTTCAGCAATTGCTTCATATGACTTAACTTTTAAGAGAATTTTATTCTTAAATTTTTCCCAAACAACCACTTGTGTATTTATTTTTGTTCCAGCATTTACATAACCACCTCCTAATCCAGCCGGAATATCTTTTAAACGTGTAACTAAAAGAAATTCTTTATTTAATAACTTGTCAGGTATTTCATAATAAAATTTATCTTTTGTTTCATGCACATTAAATAGCCCTTTATCAGTCTTGGAATTTTTATTTACATAGTCTGAATATTTAGCAACCTTTTTTGTGCTTTTTTTGGGTAGTGGTGTAATTTTTTTAGTAACTTTTTTTCTCTTTTTAATTCTTCCACTTTGAGCAGAACTATTGAAAGGGAAAATAAAGCATATAATTATTACTAGAGCAAATAAATTTTTCATGCGAATAAAAGTTTGAATTTAACCTCACTAAGATATCAAATATCTAATAATTAACTTAGATAGAGAGTATTAAAAATATATGTAAAGAATTTTTATAAGATTTTAATATAAACTCTTATATTTATTGGGATAAGCTTCATGCATTATTTCATAAACTTTCTCAAAAATATCTTCGGCTGAGGGTTTTGAGAAGTAATCACCATCTGATCCATAGGCCGGTCTATGCGCCTTAGCAGAAAGTGTTGCAGGTTTACTATCTAAATATTGGTATCCATCTTGGTTTTCTATTATCTCTTGTAATAAATATGCAGAAGCTCCTCCTGGAACATCTTCATCTACAATTAATAACCTATTTGTTTTTTTAACAGACTTTACGGTCTCATGTTTAATATCAAAAGGAAGTAAACTCTGTATATCTATAATTTCAATATCTATTCCTACTTGTAATAACTCTCTTGCAGCTTCTTGAACAATTCTAAGTGTAGATCCGTAGGAAACTACGGTCATATCCTTTCCTTTCTTTATAATTTCTATTACCCCAATTGGTGTTGTGAATTCACCAAAATTAATAGGTAATTCTTCTTTTAATCGATATCCATTTAAACATTCAATGACTAATGCTGGATCATCACCACGCAGTAATGTATTATAAAACCCAGCCGCTTTAGTCATGTTTCTGGGTACTAATACGTGAATGCCTCGTAAATTGTGAATAATGCCTCCCATTGGGGATCCAGAGTGCCAAATTCCCTCTAAACGGTGTCCTCTAGTTCTAATAATTAAAGGCGCTTTCTGTTTTCCAAAAGTTCTATAGCGAAGCGTAGCTAAATCATCACTCATAATTTGTAAGGCGTACAATAGATAATCTAGATATTGAATTTCAGCAATTGGACGCAAGCCTCTCATAGCCATTCCTATTCCTTGACCTATAATTGTGGCTTCTCTTATACCAGTATCTGATACTCTTTGTTTTCCATATTTTTCCTGAAGCCCTTCTAAGCCTTGATTTACATCTCCAATCTGACCTGCATCCTCTCCGAAAATTAATACTTCTGGATATTTTTTTAAAATTGCGTCAAAGTTATCTCTCATTACAATTCTACCATCAACATTCTTGTTTTTGGAATTATAAATAGGTGAAATTTCATCAATTTTGATGGCAGCAGAATTGGTCTCACTGGTTAGGTGAGAAGAATAATTGTGTTTAGCATTTTTAAAGGAATTGATGATGAATTGTTGAAGTTCATTTTTTTCAATAAGAGTTTCATCTTTAACAAAACGTAATGCCTTTCTTGCTGTTGATAGAATGTCCTTTCTAATTGGTTCAACAATACTTATTAAGTCATCTTTTAATTTAGTGATGAAATTTCCATTGCTGCTTTTTAGAGCTATCTTTCCCAATAAACTTGATAGGGTAGTAACCTCTAACTTTATTTCATTTATAAAAGCATTCCAAGCAGTTCTTTTTGCGGCATTTACTTCTTTTTTCGCTTCTTTTTCTAATGAAATTAACTCCTCTATTCCATTTACTAATCTCAAAACATTACCATTTCCGTCCTTTAACTCAAAATCTAAAATCCATTCTCGCATTTTTTCAATGCAATCAAATTCCTTCTCCCATTTTAAACGCTCAATATTTTTGTATCTTTCATGAGAGCCAGAGGTAGAATGTCCTTGAGGTTGAGTAACCTCTTTTACATGAATTAAAACAGGTATATGTTGTTCTCTTGCTATTCTAGAGGCTTTGGAATACACGTCTATTAATTGCACATAATCCCAACCATTAACAACAAATATTTCGTATCCATTAGTGTCTTTTTCTTTTTGAAAACCTTTTAAAATTTCTGAAATACTCTCTTTGGTTGTTTGATGTTTTGCATGAACAGAAATACCATATTCATCATCCCAAATACTCATTACCATAGGGATTTCAAGAACACCAGCAGCGTTTATACTTTCAAAAAATACACCTTCACTTGTACTTGCATTACCTATAGTTCCCCAAGCTACCTCATTTCCATTATTAGAAAATTTTGTATGATTGAGTAAATTATTTGAGTTCCTGTAAACTTTGGAGGCTTGGGCTAAACCTAAAAGTCTTGGCATTTGAGCTGCTGTAGGTGATATATCTGAACTTGAATTTTTTTGTGTGGTTAAATTTTTCCAACTACCATCATCATGAACACTATGCGTTGCAAAATGACCACCCATCTGACGACCTGCAGACATAGGCTCTATTTTAATATCAGTATGAGCATACAAACCTGCAAAAAATTGTTGGGCTGATAATTCACCAATGGCCATCATAAAGGTTTGATCTCTGTAGTATCCTGATCGAAAGTCTCCATCCCTAAATGCTTTTGCCATAGCTAATTGAGGCACTTCTTTCCCATCACCAAAGATGCCAAATTTTGCTTTTCCAGTTAAAACTTCTCGTCTACCTAATAAACTACATTCCCTACTAATTCTAGCAATTTTATAATCATTTAAAATTTCATTTTTAAAATCATTAAATGAGATATCAGAAGTCTTACTATCAGTAGCTAGTTTAGGCATATATCAAAAAATATTAAGATTTTGCAAAGATAGCTTTAATAGATGAAAATTAATAATTTATATAATGGAGCAGAAATTCAGCAAAAAATATCCGATGATTTTTTATAAAAACCCTCTTCTGAAAAAATTAAAAATTGCTTTAGGCTGTGCTACTAGAACAAATCTTATGTTTTTAGAATATGCATTTTTATTAACTTCCCAACCATTGTTTGAATATACAGGAAAATACAATTCTAAAATATTATGAATAAAGTTTAATCTAATTCCATTTTCATAAGCAAAAAAAACAGTATTCCCTCTGTTTTTTAGAAAGGCAACATCATTATAAACTTCAAGCCATCGCCATATTCCTATGCTAGAATTAAAAGAAACTAAAAATTGGTTGGCAAAGCGCTGTTCTAATACAGATTTAAAACCTCCTTCAGCCATAATAAACTGCTGACTTAAAAACCCAGTACTTTCTGAACGTCCTATATAGCTCAATTCAAACAAATAATCATTAGCTCTATCAAGTCCAAAACTGAAAAAATCTGAATTTGTATTGTTACTTATGAATGATCCTGCATAAAATCTGAAATCAAGTTGTGTGTTTTTTACGGTTAATTTTCTGTAGCGAAATTCTCCTGTAATTTTTGAGTAATTATTTGCTATTTCTGTACCTAATGAATATTTGACACCTTTAATAATATCTGGTTTATTATTATAGTATTTTAACTTAAACACTTGATATTTGTCTGAGTCTGTTTGAAAATCATTTGATGCCAATTCTCTGTTTATGTTTAATAATCTCGCAGACAAGAAACTACCTCCAACATCTCTTAAGTTTTTTCTTCTGAATTGTACTGTAATATTTTGATTAAATGTATTGTAAGATAAGTCTTCAGCATAGTGAAGATTACTTCCCGATAAGGAATAATAAATTTTATTTATTGTTGAATTCTCAAAATATTGAGTGTAACGCGTGTTAAATGTTCCGTTTAAAGCATTGCTTTTTGTTCCATATTGGGGAGTTATGGAAAATTGAAAGTTTCTAGATAAAATTGGTTTATTATGAATTTTTAAACCTAGTAAGGCACCATCATAAAAATTATATTTTATATTGGGTTGTAAATATATCTGATTATAATAGGGGTCGTTTATATCTTTAAAAAATTTAATTTGTATGGGTTTATTTAGAATGTTTTTTCCAACTTTTCTCCAATTATCCATAGAGTTAAACTCTGGATATGAGTTCTCAAAATTTAAGGAAACTCTATTAAAATTATTTTTAGGAATAGCAACAGTTTTAATGCTATCTATATTTGTAAGCCATTTTTTAAATTTAATTTTTTTATTTTTTAAGCCATATAATGCAACAGGTGCGGAAATATTTCTCTTATTTTTTATGGTTACATAAACAGAATCATTCTTAGTAACCGCTTTTTTTATTGTATAATCTATTTTTTTATTTGTTTTCAAATAATCTTCAAAAAACCAGCTAAGATCTTTAATGGTTTTGGAGGTAACTATTTTTTTAAAGTCATCGCTTTTTGCGTATTTGAGTTTATTATTGAGGTAAAATTCTTGAAAAGAAGAACTAATTATAGAATCACCTATATAATCTGCAAGATACCTTAAGCCTAAACCTGCTTTGTATTTACCAACGATTTTACGATTAAAATTTGATAATGAATCAGCTCTAGTATTTAGAGCTTGATCTAAAAATTGACGAGCGGTGTATTGATATATAAAAGGATACTTGTCATTAAATTTTAATTTTGAAAAATTAAAATTTTTCAAACCCCAAATTTTTGAAATATTACCAGTTAGTTTGATCTCTGGATAATATTCAGAAACATAGTTCATCATTAAATACGTCTGTAAACCATCTGTGAGCCAATAGTCATTTCGTTTGTCTAAAAGTAGTGTGTTGTCTATGTATTTCTTAGATAAGGCTTTTAGTAGGGTTAAATCCCATTCAAAAACATCAGGAAATGGTCTTATAAACTTAGGTAATTGATTCAACCCATAAATTGGATTTTTTGATTGAGTAGCCTTATCAATTAGTAATTTTTTATGTGGATAAGTTCCTAAAAAACGTTGAATAAAATTTAATTGCCTATTTAAAATATTTGTACTTAGTTTGTTGTCAATACTGGTATTAAAGAGATCAGTTTTAATTTCAAATTCATTAGTATTAAAGGACCTGTATTTATCTTCAACATCTATATTCATTAGAACTTCTGTCATTTGTTTTCCGGTTAACAAAAATTCATTCATTACTTCTTTCTCAGTTTTATATTCCTTTAAGTTTGAGCTTAAATGGTAATATTTTGGAAGTCTAATTTTTATACTATAATTAGTGCTATTAGTTAACAAATCATCCATATTTAAGTTACTCATCACTTTCCAATTGTCATGAAAAACAGCGGGGACTAAATACCAATACCTTAAATGATATCCTGATTTTGTTTTACCATAACTTGTAAATTTTGAATTTGGAATTTTAACATTATATGAAACATTTATTAGGGATGATTTTTTTGGTTTTAATGGAGTGTTTAAAACTATTTTTATAATATCAATTTTGTTGTCTTCTTGCTCAAAGAATTTTACTTTTTCTTCATCTACAGTTAAATTATTGATAGTTGAATAACCTCTATCTTCCTGCTTAGCAAAAAATAGAGATTTGTCATAATCTTCAATAAGTCTATTAGCTAAAGGAGATTTATTATTCTTATATCCATTTATCCAGTTGTGAAGAATAATATTATTTAGAGTTGAATCTGAAGTATTGTGATAAATGATACTTTGATTTATTTTTAAAAGATCTTTTTTGTCATCTAATTGAGCTTCAATAATGATTTGATGCTCTTGTCCATTCATGAAGTTAAATGAGCATACGATAATCCACAATATAAAAGTGTATTTTTTCAATTAAATCTTAATAAATTTTAACGGTTTTCTCAATTTTTGATGTGAAAGATAGTAAATACCTTTTGAAATATGTTTTACGTCTATATTCATTTTATTGTTCCCTGTTTTTTCTGTAAAAACCACTTTAATAAGTTGTCCTGTACTAGAGTATATTTTAAAGTTATTTATCTTTTCTGTTGACGTAATTTTTAAATAGTCTTCAGTTATGTTAGATCCAATAAAATTAATTTCTTCAATTAAACTAGTAGATAATGTGTTTTCTGGTGTTTCTATTTCCATGACTACAGGTAAATGATCACTAAACTCGATTAAGGCTTCTCTCAAAGTTTGAGAGAATTCTCCTGAACAATTAACATTATTTATATGGGAATTATAACAGTTTCCATTATTCCCTATGGTTTGATAACTATCTTCAATATAATATAAGTCTGAACTGGTGTTAAAGTTTTTAGACATCATAATAAAATCAAACCGGTCATCTAAACCACCTGTAGAGCCACTATCATCAATGAATCCTGAATTAGAAGTTCTTGTAGACTGAGAATGAACGTCTGCAAAAGAACTGTTATTCCAAAAATAAGTAGAATCATAATTTTCATAATAGTTAACACCATCATCTGGAAAATTAGGTGCTGGCCTATCTATGGGATCTACTATAACTATAGGGTTTAAGTCATCGATTAAATACTGATAACCCTCTTCGTTACTGGTGTAAAAATTAAAATCTCCAGCAAATAATACATGACTGTCACTTGCAATATTATTGGTAAAGCTAACAAAACTCTGAATAGAATTTAATCTTCTCTGACGATTGCTATATCCTGAAGATGCCTTTAAATGAGTAACAAATACCTCTAATAAAATTGGATTAGTGCTGGCATTTTCAGTATTTATTTTAAAAGTATATTTATTAATGTCTCTGGTGTCTGCGGTAATAACCCTAGTTTCCTCTAAAATTAACTTTTTAGTATTATAATAAACCATTTGTTGTAAGTCAGAATTACCAGATTGATTTTCTTCAAAAGGAGCCTTTTGAAAGTTTTCATTGTAAGGAATAATTACATTCTCAAAGAGATAGTTGGATGCTATTTCGTCAACCAATTCACATACCATAAATAAGTCTGGTCTTACCTCTTCAATTATAGTGGATAAAAAAGGTGTTTTATTTCGGCTAACTTCAGAATTTGAATAATTTAAAATATTGTACATCATTGCTTTAATTCTAGTTTGTCCAAAGCTCACACTAATAAACAGGTTAAGAATTAAGAAGATTGAAATTCTCCTAAAGCTACAATTTCTCATTGATTTCCTTAGAAATTTGGTTTTAGGCTATATTTATTATAGAATTTATTAAGGTGTTCAATAGCCTCATCAGCAGTATCTACAATTCTAAAGAGTTTAAGGTCAGATTCACTTATGTTCCCTTGCTCAAGAAGAGTTTTTTTAATCCAGTCTAATAATCCACTCCAAAAAGAAGAACCAACCAAAATAATTGGAAATCTTCCAATTTTGTTTGTTTGAATTAAGGTTATGGCCTCGAATAATTCATCTAAGGTTCCAAATCCACCAGGCAT
>CALKFR010000062.1 GCA_938084555.1 uncultured Flavobacteriaceae bacterium
ATATATTGTATAAACTTCATTTGTTTAATATTTGCACGGATTGAGGGACTCGAACCCCCGACACCTGGTTTTGGAGACCAGTGCTCTACCAGCTGAGCTAAACCCGTCTCTATTCATTCATAAAGGCATCCTGATAAATCAGGACACCTTAATGATTGATTTTATTATTGTTAATTAAAAAACTATTCTAAAATCTCAGTTACTTGACCAGCACCTACGGTTCTACCACCCTCACGGATTGCGAAACGTAAACCAACATTCATTGCAATAGTATTAATTAATTCAACTGTTATCGTTAAGTTATCACCAGGCATAACCATTTCAACTCCATCTGGTAAATTAATTGTTCCAGTTACGTCAGTTGTTCTTACATAGAACTGTGGACGATAATTGTTATGGAATGGTGTGTGACGACCACCTTCTTCTTTTTTAAGAACATAAACCTCAGCTTTGAACTTAGAGTGAGGAGTAACAGATCCAGGTTTAGTAATTACCATACCTCTTTTAATATCTGTTTTCTCAATACCTCTTAGTAAGATACCTGCATTATCTCCAGCTTCTCCTCTATCAAGGATTTGACGGAACATTTCAATACCAGTAATAGTTGAAGTTAACTTTTCAGCTCCCATACCAATAATTTCTACTGGATCTCCAGTATTTGCGATACCAGTTTCTATTCTACCAGTAGCTACAGTACCACGACCAGTAATAGAAAATACATCTTCAATTGGCATTAAGAAATCTTTATCTACCTCTCTTAATGGCTCTTCAATCCATGTATCAACTGCTTCCATTAATTCCAAAACAGTGTCTACCCATTTTTGCTCTCCATTTAATGCTCCTAAAGCAGAACCTGCTATAACTGGACCATTATCTCCATCGTACTCATAAAAAGAAAGTAATTCTCTTACTTCCATATCTACTAGTTCGATTAATTCTTCATCATCAACCATATCTACCTTGTTCATGAATACTACCATACGAGGGATACCAACCTGACGTCCTAAAAGGATGTGCTCACGAGTTTGTGGCATTGGTCCATCTGTAGCAGCAACAACTAATATTGCACCATCCATTTGAGCAGCACCAGTAACCATATTCTTCACATAATCCGCGTGACCTGGACAGTCTACGTGTGCATAGTGACGATTTGCTGTTTGATACTCTACGTGAGAAGTATTAATAGTAATACCTCTTTCTTTTTCTTCTGGAGCATTATCGATTTGATCGAAATCTTTAGCTTCAGACAAACCTGCGTCCGCCAAAACTTTTGTGATAGCTGCAGTTAATGTAGTCTTTCCGTGATCTACGTGTCCAATAGTACCTATGTTAAGGTGTGGTTTTGAACGGTCAAAATTTGCTTTTGCCATGATTATTAATTTTTAATTCTAAGTTAAATATATATTAGTGTCTAATAAATTCTTCTTTTTGAGCCAGCGACGGGATTTGAACCCGTGACCTCATCCCTACCAAGGATGCGCTCTACCAACTGAGCTACACCGGCTTGGAAAAATTTGAGAAAATACCCTTATTATGGGATATAACTCCTGATAACATTATTGATTCCTCACAATAAATTATCTTTTAATTCATGAGACTGATTTTAATTGACAATACTTTTAAATTAATGAAAGCATGAAAAATAATCCTTCTCAATTTTTAATTAAATATAGTGGGGAGAGCAGGATTCGAACCTGCGAAGACATAGTCAACGGAGTTACAGTCCGTCCTCGTTGGCCGCTTGAGTATCTCCCCCAAATCTCATTATTTAAATGAACGTAATGTTGATGTTTTTGAGCCGATGGAGGGACTCGAACCCACGACCTGCTGATTACAAATCAGCTGCTCTAGCCAGCTGAGCTACATCGGCTGTTTTTAAACAAAAACAATCCGTTATTTCTAACGGACTGCAAATGTAATAAGTTTTTTTAATTTCTAAAACTTTTTTATGTTTTTTTATGCTTTTTATATAGCTATTGAATCTCTTAATTTTTCTTTTGATTTTTTGAGCCTTCTTTTTAATGTTTCTACACCTGTACTTATTCCTTCCTCAAAACTTTTAAATTGTTTTTTTACAACCAACTCATTTCCAGGAATGTTAATTTTTATCTCGGTTATTTTATTTTCTTTATCACTTGAGTTTTCTAATTTAAAAAACACTTCCGCTTTCAAAATCTTATCATGGAATTTTGTTAAAGAGGCTACTTTCTTCTCTGCAAAATGTAACAAATTACTTGTGGCATTAAAATTTACTGACTGGGTTGATACTTTCATGAATTTTTATTTTTAGTGCTCCTAGGGTGAGCTTGTTTATACACTTTTTTTAATTGCTCCAAGCTGTTATGTGTGTAGACTTGGGTAGAGGCTAAACTTGAATGTCCTAGTAATTCTTTAACCGAATTTAAATCTGCTCCTTCATTTAATAAATGTGTGGCAAAAGAATGCCTCAAAATATGAGGACTTTTCTTCAATTTCGAAGAGACCACACTAAAGTAATTATTTATAACCCTATATACAAGGGTTTCATATAATTTGTTGCCTTTTTTTGTCAAAAACAAATAATCTTCAGAGCTATTCAAAAGGGCTCTTTGTTTCATATAGGCGTCTAAACTTTTCATAACACTAGGGAGTAATGGAAGTAATCGTTCTTTATTTCTCTTTCCTATTACTTTTAATTGTTTTTCAGAAAAATTTATGGAACTTCTTTTAAGATGAATCAGCTCTGCCCTTCTCATTCCTGTGGAATAAAAAAGCTCCACAATCAACTTATTCCTTAAAGATTCAAAAGAGTCATTAGTGGTTATATTGGACAAAACTTCATTAACTTCCTTTATAGAAAAAGGAACTTGAATTTTTTTAGGTGTCTTTAATGCTTTATGACTTGAAAGTGGATTATTTTGAATAATTTTAATTTTTTGCAAATACTTATAAAAAGATTTTAAAGAACTTATTTTTCTGTTAATACTTCGATTACTTATCTTGTCTTCAACCAAATTAACAACCCAAGACCTTATTTGAGAATAATTAATGTGTGATAAATTGTCCTGCTGGTAGGTTTCTTTGCAATAATCCTGTAATGAAATTAAATCTCTTTTGTAGGATTTAATTGTATGAATAGAATATTTTTTTTCTAACAACAAATACTCTAGAAAAGAAGTAATTAAATTCATAGGATTTAAATAGGTAGTTCAAATGTACTAAATAGGAAGCAATAAAAAACCCACATCTTTCGATGTGGGTGGTCATATAGCTTATATAAGTTTAACCTACTTCTTCTTTGGTTCTTAAACCTTGAACATAAGATGCTTTAATTCGTTGAGCTCTTTTGGCAACAGATGGTTTCGTGAAATGTTTTCTTTCACGTAAGTTTCTCATTGTCTTTGTGCGATCAAATTTTCTTTTGAAGCGCTTTAAAGCTCTATCAATATTCTCTCCTTCTTTAACTGGAATGATTAACATATGTTGGCACCTCCTTTCAAAATACTTTTCTTAATTTGGACTGCAAATATATAATGATTTTTATTGTTACCAATAGTAATCACGAATTATTTAAACTTTTACAAAGAAAATGTAACTTATGAAAGATAAATTAAGTTACAGACGTATACTCTTTCTTGTCTATGATTATTTTTGCAATGATTTCTCTTAGTATTTCAGAGGTACCTCCTCCAATAGGACCAAGTCTACTATCTCTGAGCAATCTAGCCATAGGATACTCTTCCATATAGCCATACCCCCCTAATAATTGTAGTGCATCATAGATGACCTCATCAGCCATTTTTGTTGAAATTAATTTAGACATAGTAGCTTCTTTTACTATGTATACCCCATCATTTAGTCTTTTTGCTATTGAATAATTAAATTCTTTACACATTTCTACACGACTTGCCATCTCAGCAATTTTATGTCTTAATGCTTGAAAACTATCTAATGTTTTTCCAAATGCTTGTCTTTCTGAAGTGTATTGAATTGCATAATCTAATGCATACTCTGCTCTTGCATGTGCATTAATTCCCATAATTAGTCTTTCTAATGCAAAGTGTTGCATGATGTATGCAAACCCCTTTCCCTCTGTTCCTAATAGGTTTTCTATAGGTATTTTTACATTATCAAAAGCTATTTCTGCTGTGTCTGATGCTTTCCAACCTAATTTATCAAGTTTTGTTGCGGATATTCCAGGAGTATCTCTGTCTATAATAAAAATAGACATCCCATCGTGCTTTGATGCTAGATCTGTTTTAGCTGCAACGATTAAATAATCTGAGTAAACCCCATTGGTGATAAAAGTTTTAGATCCATTGATAACATAAGAATTTTCGTTTCTTATTGCCGTAGTTTTCATTCCTGCAACGTCAGAACCCCCAAAAGGTTCGGTGATACATAAGCAACCTATTTTTTCACCTGAAATACTTGCACTTAAATATTTATTTTTAATTAAAGTATCACCTTCAACATTTACGTGTGTCATTGCTAAATAAACATGTGCCCAAATAGCTGCAGCAAAACCTCCGGAATTAATTTTCTGTAACTCCTCAAGAAAGATGACCATGTAAAAAATATCTAGATTTAAACCACCATATTCCTCGGGATAACTCAATCCAAAATATCCCATATCCCCAAATTTTTTCCAAATGAAACGGTCTATGGATCCAGTCTTTTCCCATTTTTCAATATGAGGAACAACTTCTTTTTGTAAAAAATTTCTGAAACTTTCTCTAAAAACTCGATGTTCTTCAGTAAAATACATGTGCGACATACAATATTTATTATCTAAATCTTATTCTGCTTGTAAATATAAAACTATTCTAGTGTATTTCTCAAGAGGAAAACCTTCAATATTTTTGATTTCAGAGATGGATTGAAGTTCTGCCACCTCATCTCTATAATCAAATATTTTTAAACATAACTCATAATCTATGTAGGGATTAGCCAAAATTTCTTTAAATGATGCGGTATTAATATTGGTCTTTTCAATTAAGGGTTTATTATAAATTGAAAATGTCTCTAATATTTTTATTCCTATTTCCTTATCCAAATCCCAAACCTCAAAAAGTTGTTCCGGTAAAGAAAATCCTTGTAATTTAGAACGATACTTAATAATTCTATTAGCGAGATATTCATCTACTCCATTTACAAATAATAAATCATTTAAAGTTGCTTCATTAATATTTGTTGAGGATATTTCCAGCCGACTAATTTTATGTTCACTGTTAAAAAGAATTTTATTTTCTTTTTGTTGATTCTTTTTCTGAACCCAGTCTGGAAATTTAAAAAGAGGGGCTATCTTTTTAAGTAAACTATCGGAAACTTTTGTAATAGCTTGAAATTCCTTGGAAGAATTCACAAATAAGTTTTTTTCTCTGTAAGCCAACAAACGATCTATTTCTTGAGTTTTCATTCCTAATTGATACCCTTTATAATCCGAAATATAGTTAGGATTAAATGGGTAAATTTTAAACCCCTTATCCTTTGAAGATATATTTCTCAAACTGTCAAGTTGGATTTGGTAGGTTTTTATTTTTGACTGATCTAGGGCAATTAAAAGATTGTCATCAAAATTTATGAAACGAAATAATAATTGAAACCCCATGATACTTGCTATCAAAAATAAAATCCCATTTCGTTGGTTTTTTGTATACCAGAAATAGGATTTCATTTTTCTCATTATTTCTTTTTCTTAGCTAGCCAATAAGTAATAGTATAATTTTTTAAATGTTATACATTACTTTTTTTAATGGCATCAGTATATCTTTTTAATTGTTTTTTAACCACAGGGAATAAAAAGTATAGTCCAACCATATTTGGAAATACCATCGCAAAAATCATTGCATCAGAGAATGCCCAAATTGAACTCATACTAGCTGAAGCTCCAATAATCACAAACAATAAAAACAATAATTTATATGCCATATCTGCAGCTTTTCCTCTGCCAAATAAAAATTTCCAAGATTGCAGTCCATAATAGGACCAAGATATCATTGTAGAAACTGCAAATAATACTACGGCGATTGTTAAGAATACATTAGAATAAGGAATGTATTGCGCAAATGCTTTAGAGGTAATTCCTGCTCCTTCATAGGCTACTCCATCTATCATTACTGCACCTACTCCATCACCTCCATACTGAAAAACAGTTGCACCAGAGGCATCTCCACCAAAATTAAAAATAATAATAACTAGAGCTGTCATAGTACATATAACAACAGTATCTATAAACGGCTCTAACAATGCAACCAATCCTTCAGATGCAGAATATTTTGTCTTAACTGCTGAATGTGCAATTGAGGCTGAACCAGCACCAGCTTCATTTGAAAATGCTGCCCTTTTAAACCCAACTAATAGAACACCTATAACTCCACCAACACCTATGGCTGTGGGATTAAATGCTTCTTTAAGAATTAAAGAAACTGCATCATCAATCAAAGAAAAGTTAGCTCCTAGTATATACAAACAAGCTAATAAATATAAAAGTGCCATGAATGGAACAACTTTTTCAGTTACTTGAGCAATTCTTTTTATCCCACCTATTATGATCACACCAACTATTATCGCCATAATAACTCCAATCCAAAAACCTGCACCCGTACTTTCAAGCCCCATGAGCTCTTTTAATACCACAGTTGCCTGGTTAGATTGAGCTGCATTTCCTCCACCGAAAGAGCCACCAATACAAAAAATTGCAAAAATTATAGCTGCTATTTTACCTAGCATCCCAAAACCTCTTTCTTTTAGTCCTTTACTTATGTAATACATTGGTCCACCATATACTGTTCCATCTTCTCCTACATCTCTATACTGAACCCCAAGGGTACATTCTACAAACTTAGTAGACATCCCCAAAAAACCACATACAATCATCCAAAAAGTTGCTCCTGGACCTCCTAAAGCAATTGCTAAGGCAACTCCAGCTATATTACCATTACCAACCGTTCCTGAAACTGCAGTAGCTAAGGCCTGAAAGTGAGTAACTTCTCCTTCTTTACTTTCATCTTTAATTGTGTCTGTAATATCTCCATCAACAGCTAGATCTGGATTAACAGAAGCATGATCTAAATCGTCATATTTTCCTCTCACTACATTTATGGCAGTTTTAAAGTGAAAAACATTTGGAAATTTGAAAAATATTGTAAAAAACAATGCACTACCAACTAATAAAATTAAGACAAAAGGAACATCCATTCCCCCTAAGGGTATAGTAAAGAAAATTACTTGACTAAAGAAATCTGATATTGGCTTAAAAGCTTCATCAATTTGTTGATCTAATCCTTTTTCTTGAGCAAATGTTACCAAAGGAATAAATAATAATAGTAACGACAGAAGTATTTTCTTCATGAGTTTGTATGTGTTTAAATTTAAGTGATTTGCAATATCATAAAAAAATGAACCCCAAACAACTTTTAATGATTAAAAAAAAAAATTATATCAAAGTTTGTTTAAATCTTTTTAAACCCTCTAAAAATGAAGTAGAATGAAACTCTAAATCTCTTGTAGTTTTGGATAAGTCAAAACCTGTTTTTAAAGGTCTAATCGCTTTTTGATTTAAAGTTTTAGTAGAGACGGGTTTAATTAATTTTTTATTCAATCCAAATACAGCAGCTATTTGATTTGCTATTTCAAAAATACTTAACAATTTATTACTAGAAATATGATATACTCCTTTTGCTTCTTTATCTAAAACTAACTTGCAAGCTGTAGCCAAATCTTCCACATAAGTAGGCATCCTAAATTGATCATTGACAATAGAAATTTCTTTATTTTTTTCAAGCATTTCTTTTACCCAAAGAACAATATTACTCCTTTTAGAATGATTAACTTTTCCATAAACAAGAATTGTTCTTAAAATAGAGAAGTTTACTCCAGAACTTTTAATAATATTTTCAGCTCTTAATTTTGAATTTCCATAAATACTTAGCGGATTTGGAAGGTCTGTTTCTTTATAAAACCCATTAATTCCATCGAAAATAAAATCGGTTGAAATCTGAATAAAATGAATGTTAAATTTGGCAGAAATTTGGGTTAAATATCTTACAGCTTCTATGTTGATTTGATTACATTTCTCAGGCTTAACTTCGCAAACATCTACACTAGTCATAGCAGCAGTATTTATGATAATAGACGGTTGAATACAAGATATACATTCTTTCAGTTTATCGAAGTTAGTAATATCTATATCATAATATAAGAAATCACTCCTGTTCATTCTATTTTCACCTTTAGATAACCCTACTACAGAATAATTTTCAGGTTCTTTCATTAAGAGGTTTACAAGGGTTTGACCAAGAAGTCCATTACTTCCTGTAATTAGAATTTTTTTCATTTACTCACTCCATTTAATAAAAATTGATTAACAAAAAACTAAAAAAGAACCCTTAACTTAGAAATTTGTTCTGGCCTTCCTAAAACAATTAAATGCGAATCTCTTTGTAAAACAATAGAAGCTTCAGGATTAATTAAATAACTGTTGTCTGGTGCTTTAAAACCAATAACCGTACAACCTGTTTTTCTTCTTAAATCTAAATCTAAAATCGTTTTATCTAAATATTCTTTTGGGAGATCATTTACTGAAATTTCTTCTAAATTAGCTGTGGTTTCACCTTCAATAGTTAACCTTCCAACAAACTCAATTACATCAGGAGTTACAACTAATGAGGCCATATGATCTCCACCTAATTTATCGGGCATAATTACATTATTGGCTCCTGCTATTTTTAATTTGCTGTATGAGCTTTCATTGGATGCTCTACTAATAATTCTACAATTAGCGTTTAATTGTCTTGCAGACAATACCACAAAAAGATTATCTGCATCTGATGGTAGCGCTGTGATTAAATTATCTGCAGCTTTAATACCAGCCTTAATTAGAGCTTCATCTGTGGTAGCATCTCCTTTAACATTAAGATACCCGTCTAAATCAATCTCATTAATAATCTCATCTGATTTTTCAATAATCACAAAGTCTTTTTTATAATTTTGCAACTTTATCATGGATTGTTTTCCATTTCTTCCAAAACCACAAATTATAGTGTGTCCGTTTAATTTTTCAATATTTTTTTGCACTTTTTTCAATTTTAATTGTTGAAATAATTGACCACTTATAATGTATTCTGTAAATGCTGAGACTACATACACAAAACTTATAATACTAATAGTAATCAAAAATATGGTAAATAATTTTTCTTGGTCATTCAGAGGTGCTACTTCACCAAACCCTATGGTAGATACTGTAATTACTGTCATGTAAAGGGCATCTACAAACGAATACTCAGATAACATCATATACCCAAGAATACCCGTAGCTAAAACAAAAGCTAATAGAAATAAAGCTTTCCGAAATTTAGAGTTAAAAATAGTTTTCATGAATTATTCTTAATTTTCTTATTTAACTTTAACCAAAAATAAACACTAGTTTATAAATCAAAAACAGAACTTCTTTTTGTATAAATCATATCTTTTAGTTTAAGCAGAAAAGCTATAGTCAAATAAAATCCAAAAGACAAGCCTACAGTTACAAAAGAAATGTAAATAAAAAACAATCTAACATTCTGAGCTCTCATACCCAAACGATCAGCTAAACGAGAAGATACATGGTATCCATGTCTTTCAAAATAATGCCGAACTGAGTTTACAAAAATCATATTATAAATTTTATGCAAGATACTTTTTTAGTTCCTGGAAATAAAAAAGGAATAGATGAAACTTTAAGAGTTTACTAACAAGTTTATCCTAAAAAACAGTTTGGTTTCTGTAACTTTGTAAGTTTCTTAATTTTATCACTATTGAAAGAGCAAGAATACATTGAAGTTTATGGAGCGAGGGCTCATAATTTAAAAAACATAAATGTTAAAATACCAAGAGAAAAATTAGTTGTTATCACCGGCTTGAGTGGTAGTGGTAAATCTTCTTTAGCATTTGACACAATTTATGCAGAAGGACAAAGACGATATATTGAAACATTCTCTGCCTATGCACGCCAATTTTTAGGAGGTTTAGAACGTCCAGATGTTGATAAAATAGATGGGTTGTCTCCAGTAATTTCCATAGAACAAAAAACAACAAATAAAAGTCCAAGATCTACTGTTGGAACCATCACTGAGATTTATGATTTTTTGAGATTATTGTATTCTAGAGCTGCTAATGCCTACTCTTTTAATACTGGAGAGAAAATGGTAAGCTATAGTGATGAACAAATTAGAAATTTAATATTTAAAGATTTTTCTGAGAAAAGAATTGCAATACTTGCCCCTATTATTAAATCTAGAAAAGGGCATTACAGAGAATTATTTGAACAGATTTCTAAACAGGGTTTTGTTAAAGTTCGCGTAGATGGTGAAATTATAGAAATTGAAAAAGGGATGCGTTTAGATAGATATAAAACACACGATATCGAGGTAGTAATAGATAGACTGATCGTTAACAAAACCTCAGAAAAACGTCTAGAAGAAACTATTAAAACTGCCCTTTACACAGGAAATAATATTTTGATGGTAATTGATGTTGATGATGAGAATCCACGATACTTTAGTCGAGAACTTATGTGCCCTACTTCAGGAATTGCCTATCCAAACCCAGAACCAAATACTTTTTCCTTTAATTCACCAAAAGGGGCATGTTCAAAGTGTAATGGTTTAGGAATTACCAATGAAATTAATTTTAATAAAGTTATTCCAAATGATAACACTTCCATTAAAAATGGCGGAATAATTCCTCTTGGAGAGGAAAAGAATAGTTGGATTTTTAAGCAATTACAATTAATTGCTGACCGATATAAATTTAAGTTAAGTGATTCTATAAAATCTATTCCTAAAGAAGCATTAGATATTATCCTATTCGGAGGCAATGAAAAGTTTTCTATTGCATCAAAAACCATTGGAATTACCCGTAAATATGAAATTGATTTTGAAGGAATTACATCCTTTATAGAAAACCAGTACAAATCAAGTGAAAGTAGATCTATTAAAAGATGGGCTAAAGGGTTTATGGATGAAGTGGTTTGTAGTTCATGTAGAGGAAATCGGTTGAAAAAAGAAAGTTTACACTTTAAAATAGATAATAAAAATATAAGTGATCTTGCTAAATTAGACATTAATGAATTAGCTGAATGGTTTCTAAATTTAGATACAAGATTATCTGAAAGACAACTCACTATTGCTACTGAAATTTTAAAAGAAATTAAGACTAGAATTCAATTCTTATTAGATGTAGGGTTAGATTATTTAACATTAGACAGAACCTCAAAATCACTATCAGGAGGTGAGGCTCAGCGCATTAGACTAGCTACACAAATAGGATCTCAATTGGTTGGTGTATTATATATCTTAGACGAGCCTAGTATTGGACTTCATCAACGAGACAATCAAAAACTAATAGACTCTTTGATTAAATTAAGAGATATAGGAAATTCAGTTTTGGTTGTTGAGCACGATAAAGACATGATTGAAAACGCAGATTTTGTATTTGATATTGGACCTGGAGCTGGAGTTCATGGAGGAGAAATTGTTAGTAAAGGGACCTACAAAGAAATAAAAAATTGCAACACTTTGACTGGAGATTATTTAGGTGGAAGAAAGCAAATTGAGGTCCCAAAAAGTCGAAGAAAAGGAAATGGAAAAACTATTAAAATCAGTGGTGCTTCAGGAAATAATTTAAAAAATGTTTCTGTAGATTTTCCTCTTGGAAAAATGATTTGTGTAACCGGTGTTTCAGGAAGTGGAAAATCTACATTAATTAATGAAACACTATACCCCATTCTCAATAAACATATCTATAGAGGTGTAAAAGAACCCATGCCTTACAAAAAAATTATTGGCTTAGAACATGTTGACAAAGTAATAGACATTGATCAGTCTCCTATAGGAAGAACAACTCGATCTAACCCCGCAACCTATACTGGTGTTTTTAGTGAAATACGAAGTTTGTTTTCCAAAACTCCAGAGGCAGCAATACGAGGCTACAAACCAGGACGATTCTCATTTAATGTTAAAGGAGGACGATGTGAAACCTGCCAAGGAGGTGGTGTTAGAATCATTGAAATGAATTTTCTACCTGATGTTCATGTGGAATGTGAAACCTGTATAGGAAAACGTTTTAATAGAGAAACACTAGAGATAAGATACAAGGGAAAATCAATTTCAGATGTATTAGAAATGACTATTGATCATGCTGTTGAATTCTTTAAACTTATTCCTAAAATACACCTAAAATTAAAAACAATAAAAGATGTTGGACTAGGATATATTACCTTAGGACAACGTTCTACAACACTATCAGGAGGTGAAGCACAACGAATTAAACTAGCTACAGAATTATCTAAACGAGATACTGGAAATACCTTTTATATTCTAGATGAACCTACTACAGGTCTTCATTTTGAAGATATTAGAGTATTAATGGAAGTACTTAACACTCTTGCAGATAAAGGCAATACCGTATTGATTATAGAACATAACATGGATGTAATTAAATTGGCTGATTATATTATAGATATTGGAATGGAAGGTGGTAAAAAAGGGGGTGAAATTTTATGTAAAGGCACCCCAGAACAAATTATTAAAAACAAAAAAAGTTATACGGCTCAATTTTTGATTGATGAATTAAGTTAACTTTGTGATCACCAAACAGATAATACTATGACAAATGACGATAGAAAAATACGAGAAAAATTACAGCAAAAAACCTGGAACGAAATAAAAACTAATGACTCATGGGCCATTTTTAAAATTATGGCTGAATTTGTTGAAGGATATGAAAAATTAAGTAAAATTGGACCTTGTGTATCTATTTTTGGATCTGCCAGAACAAAACCTGGTGAAGAATATTATGAACTTTCTGAGGAGGTAGCATTTAAATTAACACAAAATGGATACGGAGTAATTACTGGTGGTGGTCCGGGAATCATGGAAGCTGGAAATAAAGGAGCACACAGAGGAAAGGGAACTTCTGTTGGGTTAAATATAGAATTACCTTTTGAACAACATGATAATCCATGGATTGATAAAGACAAAAATTTAGAGTTTGATTATTTTTTTGTTAGAAAAGTAATGTTTGTTAAATATTCTCAAGGATTCATAGTTATGCCTGGTGGATTTGGAACCTTAGATGAATTATTTGAAGCTATTACTTTAATACAGACAAAAAAAATTGGCCGTTTTCCAATTGTTTTAGTTGGTAGAGATTTTTGGAGCGGATTGTTAGATTGGATTAAAAAAACATTAATAGCTGAAGGAAATATTAGCGAAGAAGATTT